>NZ_JAGKRI010000216.1:0-1603 GCF_017939255.1 Aeromonas sp. Prich7-2 | reverse complement strand
AAGAAAATCTCTTTTCTGGTCTGACGGCGCTTACTGCTGAATTCACTGTCGGCGAAGGTAAGTTGATGACTCATGATGAACCCTGTTCCATGGCTCCAGATGACAAACATGATCTCATATCAGGGACTTGTTCGCACCTTCCCTAGGGTGGCTATAACCTTATCCACTCGTAATTTACCGTCCCACGGCATCCCGTTCTCCAGCCAACTACGTACAGGATGATAACTATGCTGTTCACAAATCGCGGTCAAATGATCATCAATTGCCCTGTCTGACAGATGTGCATGCTGGCAGGCATCAACCAGCGCAGATCGCTGACCTGCATCAGAGAGACCTAGGCGCTGATTATCAGAATTAGCGACCTCTGGTTCAGCCGTCATCTGGTTGAAACGCGGGATCCAGTTATTGTGTAAAATAATAGCATGCAGATTACGGCTGGTCCTCATCGGTCGGCTATTTGGCAAAAGGTCCGGCAACGTCAATTGCTCGCTTTTGTCCATGACTTTCGCGAAAACTACATTTTTGTCCTGCTGCTCATTATTTCTCTGATCTTGCTGGTCGTACGTCAGGAGTTCACACTCAAATATTGTTTCATTTCTTTGTCTCATTGTTATTATCCTCGGCCTTATAGACCTGCTTTTTATATATAATATGCATTACCACTTGGATTTAATTTTAATTATAACCAAAATCAGCCTGTTATAAATCGCGCGTGAAATATCAAAAGATGCTTTACCTTTAGTTTATTCCTATGAGACCAGACATGCTTAAACTGTGCTTCGTGTACAATGTCACTTGTAACGACCATACGAGTATAGTGCACAGGAATTCAGAGATAACATTTCAACAAAACCAGTAGAATACGTTATATCTACATAGGCCAACCTGTCTATGTGCCGATGAAGATATGACTATTCCCATCAAAGATCAATAGGACGGAAAAAATAAATTGACATTTTGTGGAATTTATTTATCAAGCCTAATAATTGCACCTAGAATTACAACGAATATATATAAACACTAATTCCTAAATAGCTGTTCCGAATAGTAGATCACCGGAGGAAGGGAACTCAGTCCAGTTTGTGCGATCTGATTAGTCGCTAAACAAAACAAGCCACACCCAAAGGACTGAGTTGATGCCTATCCTACCACCTCTGCCACGACCACAACGGCGCCGCATTCACAAAATCATCCATGCCACCCGTGATAAAGGACATGCTCGTCGCTTGATGGCCATCTTGCTGTTACATGAAGGACGCACGATCACCGATGTTCATCACCTTACCGGCGCTGCGCGCTCGACCATCGGTCGTTGGCTTCGGTGGTATCGAGATGAAGGCATAGATGCGCTAGAAGCCTTACCGGCTGGCCGTGCCCCAGTCTTACCTATCGCCAAGATTGTCACCTTACTGGTGCTGCTCATGCAGTTTTCTCCGCAAGATTTTGGTTATCAGCGAAGCCGTTGGTGTACTGAACTATTGGCTATAAAAATCAATCGGTTAACAGGGCTCAATGTGGCAGCCTCCACGCTCCGCCGATGGTTACCTCGTATGGGCATTGTCTGGCGCAGGCCCGTGCCGACCTTGCGGATAAAAGACCCAGC
>NZ_JAGKRI010000215.1:0-6031 GCF_017939255.1 Aeromonas sp. Prich7-2 | reverse complement strand
CATAGGAGGGAAGCTCTGCCATCGCCTCCATGATACGGCCAAGTAAGGCTGCATCATCACGCTGGCGATGATGACGACCATCTTGCCAACCCGGTTTTCGATGAACACGAACGGATAGCTGCGCACGCGATACATTAAGAGCCTGGCTCACAGCACTTAATCGTCGTCCCCCGGCAACAAGGGCGCATGCGCAATCCATTTTTTTGCTCGACCATACTCCACGGCTTCTTTGAGGATCTCGTTCTCCATGGTCTTCTTCCCGAGCAGACGCTGAAGCTCTCGGATCTGCTTGATGGCAGCAGCCAACTCGGAAGCAGGAACAACATCCTCACCGGCGGTGATCGCCGTGAGAGACCCTTCTTGGAATTGCTTACGCCATTTGAAAAGCTGGTTTGCGTTGACGTCGTGCAAGCGAGCAACATGAGAGACGGTCATCCCGGGCTCAAAGGTCTGCTGCACGATGGCGATCTTTTCTTGTGGAGTCCGGCGTCGACGGCGCTCGGCCCCTGTTAACACTTCGACCATCTTCTCGTTGTGACTAGTACTGAACATAGCTCCAAGACTACCTCTTAAGTTAAGAGGGGCGAAGTGTCTGGATCTTCAAGGGGCCAATCTAGGGACCGGTGTTGAACCCACGTGCAAAACCGGCGTAATGAACCACCTTTCCATTACCTACATAGATGCCATGGTGGTCGTAGCCAGTACGGGGAGTCACCAAGTGAGCGCCAATGGGGTACATAATAATTCTCCTTGAAAACTTAACGGATTGTATGGCGGCATCCTGCCACGGTCAGAGTATTGTCACTCATTTTTTTTCTTGGTAAGCCTTCATCTTTTGAAGAATATCTACCGCCTTGACAATAGGCTCGGTTCCACATGTATCAATGACGATGTCAGCTAATGACTCTATTTCTCGATCAAATTCGCCTTTACGCTTTGTCATTTTATTGGCTTGCTTTTTCAGTTCTTTTTTTATTGCAAATGCCTTTACACGCTCAGGAGCCAATATCTCAAACGCTTTGATCAGGATGCTCATCGCCCAAGCGTTTATTTTAGTTAAATATTTCATTAATCATGCTCCTTGCCTTTGCCTTAACCGAAGAGTCGATACAGGACACCACCGACGATAACGCAGCTGTAATCAGCGCCATGTCATCGGTGTACCCGATGAATGGAGTCAAGTCCGGGATCAAATCGATGGGGGATACCAAATAAGCCAGTGCGCCGTATATGATTGCCCTATCCGCAGCAGAGCACTTTTCACTGTCCAGCGCACAATACAAACGGAACACGCTCTCCAAAGAACCCTTGCCGATATCCTTGCAGTAACGTTTTACCTTTTGCCAAAAACTGCCGTCATTGTAATCAGCGCATTCGATGTTATTGATAGTAGCCATGTAACATTCCTTGGTTTAATTGTTTGATGTGTTTTGTGAAACCCTCAGTTTCATTGGTACTGTAGTTGTGGGAAATCATGGCGTCAATATGTTTTTTTAGTTATCATGAAAAAAAACGAGGAAGACACTATGGGTAAGACAACTTGCTATACAACAGTGCTTGGACTGGTCCTGCGAGAACAGCGTGAGCAAAGGGGGCTCTCACAGCTCCAAATGGCGGAAAGCGTTGGGATGACCAGTGTCGGATGGGGAAAGCTTGAGAAAGGGGTGTCCGCACTCTCTGTCGAAAACCTTGCTTGTGCCGCGAGTACACTTGGCATCAAGGCATCCGCCTTGCTGGATCTGGTTGAGGCGCTCTCTGCCGAGCTTGAAGCACAAGGTTGGACTGTGGAAGCGAAGCGGGTCGAGAATGATGCCTTGATCGCGGGCTGGGAGATGTCCAAGACACTGAGCAGCGTCGGGGGCATGCTGGCCGCGGGGGCCGTCGTGGGTGCCCTAGCCTACAACTATCGCTCCGACATTATGAACAAGGCGACCCAGGGCTTTGATGCCATCCGTGCCTTGATGAAAGACAAATAAAGAATAGGGCAACCGTCGTTATCGATACTGCGGAAGGAAATCGCACATAACCATAAGGAAGGGGGATATATGTCCATTCCCTCTGCCCGGAGTTTTTCAGCTGCACGTTCCATATATCCTGCGAGTGCTTGATGCATGGAATTCATGTGTGTGATCCGTTCACCGAATGATCGGGAGCAGATGATCTGCTGTTTGGCTTGTGTGTCCTGCTCCAGGCTGGCGCATGGATAGCCGCGTAGCTCTAGCACGGTTCGCTCAACAACGACCCCATAACGATGCCGTAGGTTTTTACCATCAACAGCGACTAGGTCCGCCACACTCTTGATCTCGTGCGCTTCGAGCCTGGTAGTCAGTTTTCTACCTATTCCCCATATTTCCCCGACCGGAGTGATAGCCATCAAACGCGCTCGACGTGCCTCATCACGCAAATCAACCACTCCACCAGTCGCAGGCCACTTCTTCGCGGCGTAGTTTGCCAGCTTGGCGAGTGTTTTGGTTGGCCCGATCCCGACGCCGACTGTGAGTCCAGTCCATTGCTGTATTCGTTCACGGATCTGACGACCATATGCTGTTA
The DNA here is from genome assembly GCF_017939255.1 of Aeromonas sp. Prich7-2. Taxonomy (NCBI): domain Bacteria; kingdom Pseudomonadati; phylum Pseudomonadota; class Gammaproteobacteria; order Aeromonadales; family Aeromonadaceae; genus Aeromonas; species Aeromonas sp. Prich7-2. The sequence goes on along the minus strand of NZ_JAGKRI010000215.1, from coordinate 3,481 downwards.
GGTCTCCCGCCCATGATTCGTTCAGTTCAACAAACGCCTCATCAACACTGTACACCTCGACAGTTGGCACCATGCCTTCCAGCGTGGTCATTACGCGCTGTGACATATCACCATAGAGGGCGTAGTTGCTCGAGAACCAAACACCGCCTACGGCCTCGAAGAACTGACGGATCTGGAAGTAGGGAACACCCATCTTGATGCCAAGCGCCTTGGCTTCTGCCGAGCGAGCCACAACGCAGCCGTCGTTGTTCGATAGCACCACGATCGGGCGCCCCTTGAGGTCTGGCCTAAACAGGCGCTCGCAGGACGCATAGAAGTTGTTCACATCGACGAGGGCAATGGTGTTGGGCATGGTTTACCCCAGTTTGGTCTTGTGGAGCACATAGGTTACGACGCCAAAAATTTCTAGTTCCTGCCCGTCCAATAGATGGATGGGCTGGAAATCCGGATTGGCGGGTAGCAGGGCAGGGAACGGGCGTTCTTGCAGCTGTTTGACAGTGAATTCACCATCAAGGCAGGCTAGAACGATAGCGCCGTGGCGGGCCTTGAGCGCCCTATCTACGATCAAAAGATCCCCGTCATTGATGCCCTTTTCCACCATGCTGTGGCCGCTGGCCCTGACATAGAAGGTGGCAGCGGGATGCTCAATACAGATCTGGTTCAGATCTATGGTTTGCTCTATATAGTCCTGTGCTGGGCTAGGAAAGCCGCAAATCACAGGGGACAGAAAAAGCGGTAGCTCTAGAGCGTCCGGGGTTGGATGTGGGATGGCGAACATGGTGGCTCACTGGTTACTGTTTTTATATACAGTATAGCCGTATTGCATAACGTGTGCATCCGGTGTCAGTTGACATACCGCACCCATTAGCTATGTTCGGTTCACATGGTACTGTATTCATAGGACGCGTGATGGAATCAACAGTTTTTAGGTGTGGTCGTGGCCAGGGGGTATACCTGCCCGAGGCAGTGGCCCTGCCAGATGAGGTCACGCATGTTGAGATCGTCGTGGTTGGTCGTACTCGTATAATCACACCTGTAGGTGAGTCCTGGGATAGGTGGTTTGATGAGCCTTGTATGAGCGCCGACTTCATGGCCGAACGTGAGCAGCCAACCGCCCAGGAGCGAGAGATACTCTGAGGTTGGTCCAGCAGGGTAACTGAGTTGCGTAGCTGAGAGGGATTGTTTTTATATATATAGATAAAGCGTATCCCTCTCACCTGAAAAGGTGAATAGCTATGGCTATCATTCTCGCGTAGCGAGGATTGTTCATAGATCTGTCGGTACTCGCCCCCCAGGCAGGATAGCTCAGTAGCCATTTTTTCTAGGTTGCACCACTGGTCGTGGTGCATGTGATCCAGTTATCTACCCGTGGTTTCCATTGGACCATTCGTTGAAGGTGTTTTGGTGGCACTAGAGCTGAGGTGCACAGCTGAGAGGGATTGTTTGTATATATATAGATAAAGCGCATCCCTCTCACCTGAACCTGAAAAAGTAGAGCTATGGTTATCATTCTCGCGGAGCGAGGAAAGATGGGTAGATCTGTCAGTGTCCGCTACCCAGGCAGGATCGCTCAGTAGCCATTTTTTCTTTTTCTAGGTTGCACCACTGGTCGTGGTGCATGTGATCCAGTTATCTACCCGTGGTTTCCATTGGACCATTCGTTGAGGTGTTTTGGTGGCACTAGAGCTGAGGTGCACAGCTGAGAGGGATTGTTTGTATATATATAGATAAAGCGCATCCCTCTCACCTGAAAAGGTGAGGAGCTATGGCCATCATTCTCGCGTAGCGAGGATTGTTCATAGATTTGTCGGTACTCGCCCCCAGGCGGCGTTTTTCAAGATAGTTGTCGCGTAAACCTGTTTTAAGCCGCCTGTTTTTGCTCTGGTTCAGACCGCTCTGGATTCAGCATCACGGCACCGATCGGTGTCCAGTCCCGCGTTTTACCACTCCATCTAGCCGGATGTTGTACTTTGGCGGCCTGATACACCGCATGTCGCTTCTCCAGCAGGGCTTTGTCGTCGCCCCGATGTCGTTCACTCGGCGTGACGAAGCGAATACGGCTATGCCGGTGTTCGTCGTTATACCAGGCCATAAAATCCCGTACCCATTCCCGCGCTGCATCAAGACTGGCAAAGCCCTCTGATGGCTCGCCACCGTTATGAGGATGGCACGTTGAGCAAGGCGTGTTATCTACACCAGCTCAGACGTTATCGGCAAAGCTGGTTAAAGACGTTAGCGCAATGCGCCGTGCTGTGCTCGAGACGCTATCTGGGGCGCTGCGAATGGCTCATCAAGGATGACGAGATGCTGTGGCGGTTTATGGGTGATGACGATATCCCGCTAACGAATAATGAAGCGGAACGCACGCTGCGTGGCAGCTATGTGCTATGGCGCAAACGGAGCTACGGGGTGTGTCGTGGGGAGTTGTTTCGTCAACGGATACTCTCGTTGGTGGAAACTGCCAAACGCTTGGGGCGTGCTGCCTGCATATTCCGGCCGATCATGAACACCGATTCCGGTTCAACGTGAACACCATTTCCGGACCAATGTGAACGCTCATTCCGGCTCAACCTGAACACTTTGCTCCTCCTTTCCGGAAACAGTGTTCAACATCCCGGAATCACTGTTCACATTCACCGGAATCATCCTTAACGCATTGATTTAACAACCTTTGATACGCTCTCCCTTTTGCCAGGGAAGAGCCTATGTCTGCCAAGAGGATTGCAATGCGTAAAATTCGTGAAGTGCTGCGACTGCGGCTGGAAGCTGACCTCTCTGTTCGCCAGATAAGTTGCTGCACCAAGGTCAGCGTTGGCTCCATCCAGAAACTCCTCAAAAGTGCCCAGACGCTCGGCCTGACCTGGCCCTTACCTAGCCAGCTTGATGATGGCCAACTGGCGGCCCTGTTCTATCCGCAGGCCGATACCACCATCTCGGCCCGCCATGTTGTACCGGATTGGCCCTCTGTCCATCAGGAGCTCAAGCGTAAGGGGGTCTCCAAACAACTGCTCTGGGAGGAGTACACCCAGCGCTATCCCAACAGCTGTTACAGCTACTCCCAGTTCTGCGACCGTTACAAATCCTGGTGTCAGTTGCAAAAGCGCTCCATGCGCCAGATCCACAAGGCGGGGGAAAAGCTCTTTATCGACTACTGCGGGCCCACGGTGCCCATCGCCTCGCCGACTACGGGTGAGGTCCGTCAGGCCCAGATCTTTGTCGCCGTGCTTGGTGCGTCCAACTACACCTTTGCCGAGGCCACCTGGTCCCAGTCACTGCCGGACTGGCTGCAAAGCCATGTCCGTGCCTTTGAGTTTTTCGGTGGTACACCGGCACTACTGATCCCCGACAACCTCAAGAGCGGTGTCAGCAAGGCTTGCCGATACGATCCCGAGCTCAACCCCAGCTACCAGCAGTTGGCCGAGCACTATCAGGTGGCGGTGATGCCAGCTCGTCCTTACAAGCCCAAGGACAAGGCCAAGGC
>NZ_JAGKRI010000026.1:0-20407 GCF_017939255.1 Aeromonas sp. Prich7-2 | reverse complement strand
TTGGAGCGGGAAACGAGACTCGAACTCGCGACCCCGACCTTGGCAAGGTCGTGCTCTACCAACTGAGCTATTCCCGCAACAGAATGTCATCTGCAAGTGATTGGAGCGGGAAACGAGACTCGAACTCGCGACCCCGACCTTGGCAAGGTCGTGCTCTACCAACTGAGCTATTCCCGCATCGGAATATCACTTACATATTTTTGGAGCCAGCAACGAGAATCGCGCTCGCTACCCCAGCCTTGGCAAGCACTCAACATGCTCTACCAACGCGGTGACTCCGGCACTGCATATTGGAGCGGGAAACGAGACTCGAACTCGCGACCCCGACCTTGGCAAGGTCGTGCTCTACCAACTGAGCTATTCCCGCAACATGGATTGTCTTGAGGCTGTGCTGATGATTGGAGCGGGAAACGAGACTCGAACTCGCGACCCCGACCTTGGCAAGGTCGTGCTCTACCAACTGAGCTATTCCCGCATCGGAACGTCATCAGCAAACATTTTGGAGCGGGAAACGAGACTCGAACTCGCGACCCCGACCTTGGCAAGGTCGTGCTCTACCAACTGAGCTATTCCCGCAAAACCTGAAAACAGACCGTACAGCATTTGGTTGCTTGCGCTACTGTACGGGAGCCGAATTATAAGAGCAGACATTCCAATTGCAAGGGCTTTTTTGTCTGGTTGCAGCCGTTCGCTCAAAAGCTGGCCGAACTGCTGATTTTAGCAACCGAACGACGGCAAACCCTTGCCAGCCACTCAGATTTTGAAGACGTGGGCGCGGTAGAACTGCAGTTCGGCGATGGATTCGCGGATGTCATCCAGCGCCTGGTGGGAGCCGCTCTTCTTGAACTGATCCAGCAGTTCAGGCTGCCAGCGACGGACCAGCTCCTTGATGGTGCTGACGTCCACGTTGCGGTAATGGAAGAAGGCTTCCAGATCGCTCATGTGCTTGACCATGAAGCGGCGATCCTGGCCGATGCTGTTGCCGCACAGGGGGCTGGTGCGCTCCGGCACCCACTGGCGAATGAAGGCGAGGGTCTCGGCAACGGCCTTGGCCTCGTCGTATTCACTCGCCTTGACCCGGGCCACCAGCCCGCTCTTGGTGTGGGTGTTGACGTTCCAGTCATCCATCTTGCCCAGCTCTTCCTCGCTCTGGTGGATGGCGATGACCGGCCCTTCGGCCAGCACGTTCAGGTCCTTGTCGGTGACGATGGTGGCGATCTCCAGTACCACGTTCTCTTCGGGGTCCAGACCCGTCATCTCCATGTCGATCCATACCAGGTTCTGCGCGCTGACTGTCATGATTGCTCTCTCTATTGGGAGGAATGGCGGAATTTTGCCAATTTGCATGTATCATACTGGCTTTGAATCTGTTCATAAACTGGCAAACCCCGTGGCAAAGAAAGCAAAACTCAATCTGGGTCAACAAAGGCGCGTCCAGGCCAACCGCGAGCGGCGGCTGCAAAAAGAGCACACCACAGTGGTAGATGACACCCTGTTCGGCCCCGCCATCGAAGGGGTGGTGATCAGCCGTTTCGGCCAGCACGCGGATGTCGAGGCGAGCGATGGTGCCATCCACCGCAGCAACCTGCGGCGCAGCAGCATCAGCAGCCTGGTGTGCGGCGACAAGGTGGTGTGGCGCCCCGGCCTCAATGCCGCGACTGCCGGCGTCATCGAGGCGGTGCATCCGCGCCACTCGGTGCTGACCCGGCCGGACTTCTACAACGGGGTCAAACCCATCGCCGCCAACATCGACCAGATCATCATCGTCTCGGCGGTGATGCCCGAGTTCTCCACCAACATCGTCGACCGCTACCTGGTGGCGGCAGAAGATGTGGAGATAGCGCCCCTCATCGTGCTGAACAAGGTCGACATGCTCGATGACGCGGCCCGCGCCCGTATCGAGCACCAGCTCGAGACCTACCGCAAGCTCGGTTACGAGGTGCTGCTGGTGAGCTGCGAGAGCGGTGAGGGCATCGACGCCCTCAAGGCGGCGCTCACCGACAAGATCAGCATCTTCGTGGGCCAGTCCGGGGTGGGCAAGTCGTCCCTCACCAACGCCCTGATGCCGGGGCTGGACGTGCTCACCGGCGAGATCTCCGAGAACTCGGGGCTCGGCCAGCACACCACCACCACGGCGCGGCTCTACCACTTCCCGAGCGGCGGCGATCTCATCGACTCCCCCGGAATCCGCGAGTTCGCCCTCTGGCACCTGGAAGCCGACCGCATCACCTGGTGCTTCGTCGAGTTTCGCGACTACCTGGGTGGCTGCAAGTTCCGCGACTGCACCCACAAGGATGATCCCGGCTGCGCCCTGCGCGCCGCGGTTGAAGTGGGCGCCATCAGCGCCGATCGCTTCCACAACTACCACCGCATCCTGGAAACCATGCAGGAAGCCCGCCACGGTCGCCAACAGGCGCGGCTGTGACCCGTTCAACTCATTCCCAGATGAAGATCATGAGCATCACTGACAACCTGAAAATTGCCGGTCAATACTGCCTGCCCAAACACGCCCTCTCCCGCCTGGTGGGCAAACTTGCCGCCGCCGAAGCGGGCAACCTCACCACCAGGGTGATCGAGGCCTTTATCAAGCAGTACCAGGTCGACATGAGCGAGGCGCTGCACGAGAGCCCTGCCCACTACAAGAGCTTCAACGAATTCTTCACCCGCGAGCTCAAACCCGGCATCCGCCCCGTGGTGGAAGACGCCATGACCCTGGCCCTGCCGGTGGATGGCACCGTCAGCCAGCTCGGGCCCATCAGCCAAGGTCGCATCATCCAGGCCAAGGGCCACGACTACAGCGCCCGCGAGCTGCTAGGGGGCTATGAAGATCTGGTGGCCCCGTTCAAGGATGGCGACTTCGCTACCATCTATCTGGCACCCAAGGATTACCACCGCATCCACATGCCGCTGGACGGCGTGTTGGAGAGCATGGTGTTCGTGCCGGGGGATCTCTTCTCCGTCAACCCCATCACCGCCGAGAACGTGCCCAACCTGTTTGCCCGCAACGAGCGGGTGGTGGCCACCTTCCGAACCCCCCACGGCCCCATGGCCCTGGTGCTGGTCGGTGCCACTATCGTCGCGAGCATCGAAACCATCTGGGCCGGCAACATAGCGCCGACCAAAGAGAAGAAGGTGGTGCGCTGGGACTACACCGGCGATGAAGCCATCACCCTGCAAAAGGGGGCCGAGATGGGCCTGTTCAAGCTGGGCAGCACAGTCGTCTGCCTGTTTGGCCCGGGCATGCTGGCCGGTTTCGAGCCGCACCTGGCCAACGGGGTCACCACCCGCATGGGTCAGCCCTTTGCCACCCTGGCGGCGCAAGCATGAGCGATCAACCCACTTCCCAGAAGAACAACCCGCTGCACGGGCTGACCCTGGAGGCCATCGTCACCGCCCTAGTCGCGCACTATGGCTGGGAAGCGCTGGGGCAGCAGATCAATATCCGCTGCTTCACCGATAATCCCAGCATCAAGTCCAGCCTGAAGTTCTTGCGCAAGACCCCCTGGGCCAGAGAGAAGGTCGAAAGCCTCTATCTGTACGTCCAGCGCAAGCAGGCCAAAGCAAAGGAATAACGCCATGGCGTTCAAGATTACCTACACCTACAAGAAACAGGCCAGGGAGATTGGCTACGCCAACGACAAGTTCAACAGCATCTATGATGCCGTTGCCGCCGCCGAGGGGATCGATCTGACCCGCTTCCACGCCATGGAAGAGCAGTTGGCCCAGGTGTGCCGCCGCGACAAGAAGAGCGTGAAGGATTACCGGGAGAACTACTTCAAGGAACTGGGCTTCTCCAACATCGTCATCGAACGGGACGCCAAGGAGTAACCATGCGCACCCTGACCCTGATGGCGGCCACCCTGCTGCTGGCCGCCTGCAACACGACACCGAGGGAGCCCCTGGTCGGCGCGGATCGCGACGAACATGGCTGCATCGGCAGCGCGGGTTATCAATGGTCGGCGCTGGCAGGCCAGTGCGTGCGGCTGTTCGAGCAGGGCATTCGCCTCAACCCGACCGATGCCGGTCAGACCGTCAGCGCCTTCGTGCTGTTCAATGCCGATCAGAGTCAGGCCGAGCTGACCCTGCCAGAGGGCGAGCCGATCCGGCTGATCCGCCAGGGCGAAGAGGGCAACTGGTCCTGGCAGGGCGGCGGCTATCAGCTCTTCCCCTGGAAGGGCTATGTGCTCAAGTCCGGCGACCATGTGCTCTATCACGGCGATCTGACCCCCTGATCCTCTGGCTTCATCCCTCCCCCCACGCCCTGATGGGCGCAGAGCAGGCATAAAAAAAACCCGTTGCACGCAACGGGGTTTTTCATGATACCCGGCAGGATCAGTTGCCGAGGGTGGAGAACAGGCTCTGTTCCAGGCTGCCGCGGGAGACGCACACCGGGGTGATGGAGGGAGCCAGTACCCGCTCGCCGGAGGACTCGACGAAGTAGAGCTGGGTGTTGCCCTTGACGTTCACGGTGGCGACGCTGTTGTTGCCGCTCTGGGTGATGATCAGGTTGATCTGCAGGTTGGGGTTGCCCAGCGCCACCTTGGACCCCATGGTGCCGCAATCCAGCCACTCCAGACCATCGGCCGAGTTTTCCACGTTGGCGGTCATCAGACCGGCACCACGCTGGCTGTTCTCGATGTTCAGGCCGTGATCGCCGAACCACTTCTCGGCACGGGCCCACACCAGATCCACCGGGATCGCCATCTCCTGGGTGTTGTTGGTTGCCTTGGCAACCGGCGGGGTATAGCGATACTGCTCGCCGCCGTTGTTGTCGCTCGCACAACCCACCATCAACAGGGCCAGGGCGCCCCCCATTATCTTCTTCATGCTGCTTCTCTCATCCATAAGGCCATAGGCCAACCGGCGGCTATTATGGCGATCGCGACACAGGCTGTCAGCAGGGATCCGCACAAATGGCGTACTCTTAACCCAGGCTTTACAAAACCCACCTGTTATCATAGATTTGCTCGAAGTCTCCCCCGTGAGTGCTCTCGTGACTTCTTCGCTCTCCCTGGCGCTGCTGCAGCAGATCATCGACCAGTTACCCATGAATATCTTCTGCCGGGACAAGCACGGACGGTACTTGTTTGCCAACAAGGCATTCGCCAGGGAAGCCGGCCTGCAAGACCCGAGCGAACTCATTGGCAAGAGCGATGCCGAGATGCCCTGGGGGGATGTATTCCGGGAGGAAGATGACCGCCTGCTGGCCGACGGCAAACCCCTGCTGCACCAGCAGCTCCATTGCCACAGCGGCGAAGGCGCCAGTTGGATGGAGATCAACAAGGTTCCCCTGTATGACGAGCACGGCGACCCCATCGCCCTGTTTGCCATGGTCAGCGCCATCGATCAGCGCAAGGAGCTGGAGCAAACCTTCCGCCAGCAGCAGTTGCTGCAACGCCGCCTGCTGGATGCCATTCCCGACCTCATCCGTCTCGAGGATCACCAGGGCGTGCTCATCGACTGCAACCAGGCCTTTCTCGACTTCATGGGGCTGGTGGCAAGCGAGGCTCTGGGTCGGCGCGTCCCGCCCCGGCTGCCCGTCGAACAAACCCTGGGTCAGGGGGAGTATTGCGTGGTGGATGCCCAGGGCAGAGGCCGCCATCTGGAGGTCACCCGGGTCGAGGTGCCGGATGACGAGGGCAACTCCCTCGGCATCCTTACCCTGAGCCGCGACATCACCGGGCTGCGCACCACCCAGGCCCAGTTGCAGCAGGAGCAGCACTACGACAGCCTGACCGGCCTGCTCAAGCTCTCCCACTTCCTGCAGACCAGCCGTCATCTGGGGGCCCGCAAGGCCAGCCTGCTGCTGGTGGATCTGCAACATTTTCGCGAGATCAACGATCGCTTCGGCATACGGGTCGCCGACCGCCTGCTGAGCCAGGTGGCCCGTCGCCTGCAACGACTGGCGCCGCCCCAGTCCCTGCTCTGCCGGGTCGCGGCGGATGACTTCGCCCTGCTGCTGCCCGAGCTCCCCCTCTCTCTGGATGCGTGGAGCCGCAACCTGCAGCAGGAGCTGATGACGCCCTATCAGGTGGAAGAACACAGGATCCAGATCCCGGTGTTCCTCGGCATCGCCCATGGCAAGGCCAAGGATGCCGAGCGTCTGCTGAGCCACGCCGAGGCCGCCCTGGCCCAGGGCAAGCGCCAGCAGCAGCACTGTACCCTGTTCGACCCCGCACTCGATGCCAAGCTCAAACGCCGCCAGCTCATCGCCGCCCAGTTGCCGCTCGCCATCAAGTCCGCCGAGCTGACCGCCGTCTACCAGCCCATCATCTGTACCCACAGCAACCGGCTGCACGGGGCTGAGCTGCTCTGCCGTTGGCCCCATCCCGAATTCGGCATGATCTCCCCCGACGAGTTCATCCCGCTGGCGGAAGAGCTGGGGCTCATCGGCCAGCTCGGCCAGCTGATGCTGGAGCTCGGCTGTGCCCAGCTTGCCCACTGGCAGGTGGCGGCCCCGGATCTGGTGCTCTCCATCAACCTCTCGCCCCTGCAGTTCCGCGATCCCGAGCTCTGCCCGCAGATCTTCGACTGCATCGCGCGCCACGGGCTCGCCCCCTGGCAACTGGAGCTGGAGATCACCGAAGGGGTGCTGATGGAGAATGCCGACGAGATAGAGAGCAACCTGGCCAGCCTCATCGAGGCGGGCTTCCAGCTCGCCATCGACGACTTCGGCACCGGCTACTGCTCCCTCGCCTACCTTCCCAGGCTGCAAGTGGCGACCCTCAAGCTCGACAAAAGCTTCACCCAGGGGCTGGCCACCAACCAGGCCACCACCGCCATCGTGCGTTCCGTCATCGGGTTGGGCCATGAGCTTGGCATCAAGATCACCGCCGAAGGGGTGGAGACACCGGAGCAGCAGGCCTGGCTGGTGCAGGTCGGTTGCGATCGGCTGCAAGGCTATCTGTTCAGCCGCCCCCTCCCACCGGCCGAGTTTGCCCGCAGCTACCAGCTGCCGGAGCAGTAAGCCAGCAACAACAAGGCCACCCGAGGGTGGCCTTGTTGTTTTTGCAAAGCGTACGTGATCTGGCGCACTTACTCCTGGAAGTAGGTGCCCCAGCCGTCGTAGTCCACCCCGTATTTCTCGAGGATGGGCAGCATCTTCTCGATGTCGGCGACGATGGTGTCGATGTCCAGCTTGCACTCCACCATGGCGTCGAAACAGAAGATGGTGGCGCCGTCGTCCAGCTCCATCTCCTCGGCGTCGGTCACTTCGAAACCGGCCTTGAACAGATCGACCGCCGCCTTCTCCAGCAGATCGAACTTCTGGCAGGCAAAGTGGTGCTCAATCTCGTAATCCAGATCCGGGTTGCTGCCATCGGCCAGCAGCTCGTTGACGATGGCGGCGGTCTCTTCGCGCCACTCTTGCATATTGGTATTCATATAAACCCCAGGCGGTGTTGAATGGATGTCACCCCTGCCAGCCGCGTCGGCCCGGACCATGGCCAGGGGATGAGTGCGGCAAAGCATACCCGCAGAGCGCGGCAGGCTCAATCGATGGGCCAAGATAACTGGCGCCTCTCCCGGCTTGGCGCCAGCGGGCAGCCCTCGGCACGTCAGGCAGCTCGCCCCCCTTCATGATGTTCTGCTGGCCGTCGGCCCACCCTGCCCCGCAGGCGCCCCTCTTTTCATGGTTAAAACGGGGAAACCGGTCCAATCACGGGAAGATTGCTCGGATATCGAGCGAACGGTACATCAATCTGCGGCCTGTGGTTGACACCTCAGTCCAGAAAGGGTTTAATGCGCGCCGTTGCCCAGATAGCTCAGTCGGTAGAGCAGGGGATTGAAAATCCCCGTGTCGGCGGTTCGATTCCGTCTCTGGGCACCAACTATTCCTCCTTAGTTCAGTCGGTAGAACGGCGGACTGTTAATCCGTATGTCACTGGTTCAAGTCCAGTAGGAGGAGCCAAATTCGAAAGGCCCGCTCAGATGAGCGGGCCTTTTTGCATCTGTCATTTACTCACATGCCGGGGCTAGTAGTGGTTTTCGTCCCCATGCCATACGTGTCCGGCCGAGCAGGCCCGGGCGACTTCGTGGCAGGGGTCGTCCGCATGGCGGCGGAAGAAGTGCTGATCCTGTTGCAGCAGGAGCGAACTCATCGAGTGGCTCATGCCAGCCAGTGCCTCGCCAGCGGTCAATCCTGCAACCCGGTGATCTGTGGCCAAATGAGCCAGGACTTTTTCACGACTGTTCATGATCGCCTCCCTCTGTGGATCCGGTCGTAAATTGACCATAGCAGCCGTGCTCTGCATACAGCAAACCCGCGCCAGCAAAGGGCTACAGGCAGGTCCTGACCTTCTGCTCTGGCATGAAAAAACCCGCTCATGACAAGCGGGTCTGTTTCACTCAGCTAACCGCCGTTGCAGGCCGCCAGCAACAGAGTGGCACCACAGGTGGCGCTGAACACCAGCAAACCCGCCTGCAGCACCCCCTCCGGATCCCTCTGTGTGCGTCTCTTGCGAACACGTATCCATCTCGGCTTCATCGAGCCAACTCCATCCAGTTTCCTGCACCCGGGGTGCTGACCTATCCCTGCCCGTCCCGGCAGGCGGCTCATCTTTGTCCAGTTGCAGCCCGCCGTCAACCGCGGCGAAACCACACCTTGTACGGCACCGACCTCAGGCTCCATCTCTGTTAACAATCTGGAAAACCGGCGTGACCCGCCCCTGCGCCAGGGCTATGATGAGGCCGACGATTTTCCTACCCTCAGGGAGACCCCAGATGAGCAGCCCCTTGCACTATGTGCTGGATGGCATCCATTGCGAGCCACACTTTTTTACCGTGCCCCTCGACCACCAGCATCCCGATGAGGAGGCGACCCTCACCCTGTTTGGCCGCACCCTCTGCCGCAAGGACAAGCTGGATGATGACCTGCCCTGGTTGCTCTATTTGCAGGGGGGCCCGGGCTTTGGCGCTCCTCGCCCGACCGCCGATGGCGGCTGGATCAAGCGGGCCCTGCAGGAGTTTCGGGTGCTGCTGCTCGATCAGCGCGGCACCGGCCACTCCACCCCCATCAGTGCTGACGCCCTGGCGGGGATGACCCCCGGTGAGCTGGCGGACTACCTCGGCCATTTTCGTGCCGACAGCATAGTGCGCGACGCCGAATGCATTCGCGAGGTGCTGAGCCCGGGGCGCCCCTGGAGCCTGCTCGGCCAGAGTTTCGGCGGCTTTTGCAGCCTCACCTACCTCTCGTTGTTCCCAAGGAGCCTGCACGAGGTCTACCTCACCGGCGGCGTGGCACCCATCGGGCGCAGTGCGGATGAGGTCTACCGCGCCACCTACCAGCGGGTAGCGGACAAGAACCGCGCCTTCTTCACCCGCTTCCCCCATGCCCAGGCCCTGGCCAACCGGCTGGCCAACCACCTGCACCACTACGATGTGCGCCTGCCCAACGGCCAGCGCCTGACGGTGGAGCAGTTGCAGCAGCAGGGGCTGGATCTGGGGGCCAGCGGCGCCTTCGAGGCACTTTACTACCTGCTGGAAGACGCCTTCATCGGCGAACGCCTCAACCCCGCCTTCCTCTACCAGGTGCAGGCCATGCAGCCGTTCAACACCAACCCGGTGTTCGCCATCCTGCACGAGCTCATCTATTGCGAAGGGAGTGCCAGCAACTGGGCGGCAGAGCGGGTGAGAAGGGAGTTCCCTGCCCTGGCCTGGGCGCCAGGCAAAGATTTCGCCTTTACCGGCGAGATGATCTTCCCCTGGATGTTCGAGCAGTTCCGCGAGCTCATTCCCCTGAAGGAGGCCGCCCACCTGCTTGCCCAGAAAGCGGACTGGGGCCCCCTCTACGATCCGGCGCAGCTGGCCCGCAACACTGTGCCGGTGGCCTGCGCCGTCTATGCCGAGGACATGTACGTGGAGTTTGACTACAGCCGCGACACCCTGAAGGGGCTTGGCAACAGCCGCGCCTGGATCACCAACGAGTACGAACACAACGGCCTGCGGGTCGATGGCGAGCGGATCCTGGATCTGCTCATCCGCATGAACCGGGATCGCTGATCCCGCCGGGCGCACGCCCGCAGCAAGACGACAAGTTCGAGGGCGGCCCATGAGCCGCCCCGCCCATGGAAGCAACACAAAACAACAAGGACACCCATTGGATCATCCGGAAATCTCGGCCGGCTGGCTGAGTCGCCTCTTCTATCGCTGGACCGGCCCGCTGCTGCGCAAGGGGCTGACCCAGCCCCAGGTCAGTCTCGACGATCTCTATCCCCTGCTGCCGGAAGACAGGCGCGACGGCCGCGCCGACGCCTTCCTCGCGCTCACTGCCCGCCAGCCGGTGCGCCCCTGGCCCCTGACCGCCTTTATCTGGCGCCATTACAAGGGACGGATTGGCCTGCTCACCCTGCTGCAACTGCTCGGCATGCTCGCCACCCTGACCAGCCCCTGGCTGCTCAACCACAGCATGACCCAGCTCGGCACCGATGCCACCACCGGCCACAAGCTGCTGCTGGCCCTGGCCCTGTTCGCCTCCGTGCTCGCCGCCGGCATGCTGGCGGAGCACTCCCTGCAACTGGCCCTAAAGATGCACGTGCCCATCCGCCGTCTGCTGGCCGAATCCCTGCTCGCCAAGGTGATGAAGCAGGGTGGCAAGAGCTTCGACGACAGGGCCGGCGGCCGGGTTCAGAACCTCATCAACCGGGACGTGTGGGACATCACCTGGATCCTGGCTGACCCCGCCATGCCGGTCACCATGGCGCTGCAACTCATCGGCACCATCGCCCTGCTGGTGTGGCAGGTGGGCAGTGCCGGTCTGGTGGGCTTCGCGGTGCTGGCCCTGCTGCTGCTCATCTCCACCCGGGTGGTACGGCGCATGAACCAGCAGGAGCAGCAGCTCAAGCGTCAACAGGACGAGCGCAACGGCATCCTGGCGGAATACATCAAGAAGCTGAGGCTGGTGCGCCAGAACGGGCTTGGCCCCTTCTTCACCCGGGCGGCCAACACCAAGCGCCAGCAGGAGTTGGGGGTGCTGGGCCGGGTGCTCAGGCTCGATGCCATCAACGAAGGGCTGATGCTGAGCACTCCCCTGCTGGTGACCCTGGCCACCTTCACCACCTACCTGGCGTCGGGCAACACCCTCACCCTGCCCCAGGTGTTCACCACCATCGCCCTGTTTACCGTGCTGCGCATTCCCATGATGCGACTGCCCTACCTCATCCGCACCCTGATCAACTTCAACACCGGCTTCAACCGGCTGTGCGAGTTCCTGAACAGCCCGGAGCAGCATCGGGAACTCGATGATCCCAGCTTGCCGGTGGGCAGCCTGCGGCTCGACAACGTCACCGCCCTGCACCAGCAAAAACCGGTGCTCGAGGGAGCCAACCTCGCCATCGCACCGGGGGAGCTCGTGGGGATCACCGGGGCCACCGGGGCGGGCAAGAGCTGCCTGCTGCATCTGGTTGCCGGCTTTGACAGCGAGTTTGCCGGCAGCATCCGTCGCCACGGCCGGGTTGCCCATCTGGGCCATAAACCCTGGCTGATGAACGACACCATCCGCAACAACATCCTGTTCGGCCAGCCCTGGCACGCCGAGCGCTATCGTTGGGTGCTCGGCGCCTGCGCCCTCACGGCCGATCTCGCGCTGCTCAGCCACGGGGATCAGACCCTGGTGGGGGAGCTCGGCACCCGCCTCTCCGGCGGCCAGCAACAGCGGGTCGCCCTGGCTCGCGCCCTCTACGCCCGGGCCGATATCCTGCTGCTGGACAACCCTTTGTCTGCGCTCGACCCCATGGTCGCGGCCCAGGTACTGGAGCAGGGGCTCGCCTTCAAACCGGGGCCGACCCGGCTCCTGGTGAGCCACGACCCGGATGTGCTGGCCAGGTGCGATCGGGTGATCCGCATCGAGCAGGGGCGCCTGGTGGAGCTCGATGCCCACCAGTTGGCGGATCTTGTCCAGCATCCCCAGCCCGCCCCGCCGGTGCCCCCTCAGGAGGCGGAGCAGTTCAGCGAGGAGAAAGTGGTGGAGGGCAAGGTGGACTGGGGGCTGTTTGGCTTCATGTGGCAGCGCCTCGCCGCCCCCGGTGCCATCCTGCTCGTCCTGCTGCTCACCCTGGGCCAGGAAGGGCTGCGCATCGCCTCGGATCTCTGGCTCGGCGGCAAGGCCGAGGTGAGCGACGTCACGACCCTGCTCGGCATCTATGTGCTGCTGGGGGCGGGCTCCCTCACCTGCATCATGGCGGTGCGAGTCATCAACTACAAACTCGGCCTCAAGCTGGCCTGGACCCTGTTTGACGGCATGCTGGGACGCATCAGCCGCGCCCCCATGGCCTTCTTCGACAAGGTGCCCCAGGGGCGCATCCTCAAC
This sequence comes from Aeromonas sp. Prich7-2, assembly GCF_017939255.1. Lineage (NCBI taxonomy): Bacteria > Pseudomonadati > Pseudomonadota > Gammaproteobacteria > Aeromonadales > Aeromonadaceae > Aeromonas > Aeromonas sp. Prich7-2. The sequence goes on along the minus strand of NZ_JAGKRI010000026.1, from coordinate 8,103 downwards.
CGCTTCGACCGGGATCTGGGGGAGGCGCAGGAGATGCTGCTCTCCATGCTGGTGGGACTGTTCGGCATACTGGTGTCCGTGGCCTTGCAGGTGGTGGTGATCGGCATCAATATTCCCCTGCTGCTGCTCATCGCCCCCCTGGTGGGATGGGCGCTCTATGTGTTGCAGCGCCGCTACCGGGCGGTGCAACTCAAGCTGCGGCGCCAGTCCTCGGTGCTGCGCTCCCCGCTCTACATCAGCATCAGCGAGACCATCCGCGGCGCCCCCGCCCTGCGCCTGGCCGGGGCCGAGCGTTTCGCGTTGGACCAGGTGCTGCACCACTATGACAACAACCTGCGCAGCTGGTACACCACCACCTCCATCAACCGCTGGCTCGGCATGCACCAGACCCTGCTCTCCGCCGCCCTGGTGGGGGCCGTGGCACTCATGGTGGCCTTTGGCAACAGCCCGCTGCTGGGGGCCGTGGCCATCACCTATGCCTTTACCGCTTCCGCCATGCTCAACTCCCTCATCCGCACCTTTGCCGAAGTGGAACAGGTGATGAACGCGGTAGAGCGGGTGCGCGAATACAGCGAAATAGAGAGCGAGCGCCAGGAGGGAGAGGGCCTCGCCACCCCTCACCCCGCAGTGCGCTTCGACAACCTGGGGCTGCGCTACCCCCAGACAAGCCAGTGGGCACTGCACAAGGTGAACTTCGAGCTGGCCCCAGGTGAAAAGGTGGGTGTGTGCGGGCGAACCGGGGCAGGCAAAAGCTCCCTGCTGGGGGTATTGCAGGCCATGTATCCCGCCTCCCAGGGGGAGATCTTTTACGGCAATCAGCCACTGTCACGACTTGCACCGGAGGCGGTGCGCGATCTCTACGACACCGTCTCCCAGATCCCGCTCACCTTCTTTGGCTCCTTGCGGGCCAATCTGGCGCCCCTGACCGAGCATGAGGACGCCGTGCTTGAGCAGGCGCTGGCCCGGGTGGGCCTCGCCGAGCGCTGCGCCGGGCGGCTGGACGAGGATCTCGACAGGCTGCAACTCTCCGCCGGCGAGACCCAGCTGCTGGTGATCGCCCGCATCCTGCTGTCGCGCCGACCGCTCATCGTGCTGGACGAGGCCACCTCGGACCTCGATCACGGCGGCATGCGCAAGATGGCCGAGCTGCTCTACCGCTACCGGCCGGAGGCCAGCTATCTGGTGATCGCCCACCACCTGGAGCCGCTCTTGTCGGTGGACAAGGTGGTGGTGATGGAGGCCGGCACCGTGGTGGAGCAGGGGTCGCCGGTGAGCCTGCTGGCCAACTCCCACTCCCGCTTCCACCAGCTGTTTGCCGGCCAGGTCAACCGCCAGGTGCCCCAGAAGGCATGAGCACCAAAAATAACAAGGGCTGCCCCCGGGCAGCCCTTGTTGCTTGAGGAGAGCCTCAACGCTCCATGATCTGGGTGATGTCGTCCTTGTTGATATGCACCTCCCGCCCCTCTTCATCGTAATAGCGATACATGCCTGTGGTCTCGTCCAACCTGGGTTTGCTGTCGGTGGCAATCATCTTGCCATCCTTGGTGCTCATGATGTATTGGGAGCTGCACCCCGCCAATCCCAACAGACAAACCAGCATCATCACAGCTTTCATCACTCTCCCCTTCTTCACGCTCACCCTGGCGGTGATAGATGAAGCCTAGCTCAACCGGATGGCCCGTTTACCTTGATTGCAGCAACAGGATTCACAGAAAGAATCCACCTGCTATAGTCATTGAAAATGATCTATCAAGAAAAGAAAGACCGGACATCTGTCCGGCCTGCTCTGGATTATTAGTTACTTGCCCGGCTTGCGCTCGCCGGTGACGGTGGGGTTGGCCGGATCCATGCTCCACTCGAACCATCCGCCGTCGTAGACGCTGATCCGCTTCCAGTCCATCAGCCAGGCGTAGAAGAACGCCTCGGAGGCGCGCCAGCCGGTGCCGCAGTAGAAAGCGGCCTGCTGGGTCGGCTCGATATTCCACTCATCCCACATGGCGAGGATCTCGCGGGCGGGCTTCATGGTGCCGTCCGGGTTGTGGAAGTCGCTCATGCTGTTGGCATCCACCCCGCCATGACCCCATCTGGCCCCGGGAATGTCCCCCTTGGGCTTGATGTAGCTGTAGCCCGAGGTATTGCCCACGAACTCGTCCCAGGTGCGCACGCTGACCAGGGCGCCGTCCGGCTGCTTGAGCAGGGCCTTGGCCTGGTCAAGGGTGGTGTAGTACTCGGGATGGGCCGGGATGGCCACGCCAAACTCCTTGGCCGGGGTGAACTTGTTGGCCAGCCCGGTCTCGGTGCGCAGATGCTGCACGAACCAGGCCTCCAGCCCGCCATCCAGCAGCCGCACATCCTCGACCCCCGCATACATCATCAGATGGGCCGCACGGGCCGCCGCCATGGTGTTGCGGCCATAGAGGATGACGGTGGTGTCATGACGGATGCCGTTCTCCAGCAGCAGCGCCTTGAGCGCCTCGTCAGAGACCTTGTTCCACAGCGGCTCCCCTTCCAGCCGGTTGGTGTCGATGTAGCCGGCTCCCGGAATGTGGCTCAGCAGATAGGCCTTGGGGGATCCCCAGTCCACCTCGAACACCTTCCACTCCCCCTTGGGGGCGGCGATGACCGGTTTGCCTGCCTGCAAGTCCGCCAGCCAGAGCGGATGGACCAGCTGCTGCCAGCGTGCCAGGTGCTCCCGGGGCGCCTCTTTCCATCCCTGCAGCTCGAACAGCTGCTTGATGCCCTGCTGGCGCAGCAGACGGGCCACCTCGGCCACCTCGCGAGGGGTCCCATAGAGGGCGACGGGTTTGTCGGCCTTCAACCCCTTGCTCGCGAGTGCCGCAGGCCACTCCTCGTCACTGTATTTCCACTCTGCGGAGAGCAGCTCGGCACCGGCCACATGGCCCCCCTGCTTCTCCCCGTCCATGGGCCAGCCCTGATAGAAATAGCTCGGGCGGGTATCCAGGATCACCGCCTCCTTCCCCTTGGCATCCGCCAGGGAGATCGGGGGCAGCTCGGCGGCCAGCACGGGCCAGGCACACCAGAGCAGCAAGGCGGTCAGGCAGCTTCGCCACAGTCCAGTCATTCGTTTCATGATGTCGTCTCGATGCATAGTGAAGAGAGTTAAAAAATGGAGCGGCCCAGGCGCTCGGCCAGCAGCTCCAGCGTCGCCGTCCCGGCCAGGGAGTTGCCCGCCTTGTTGAGCTCGGGTGACCAGACGCAGATGGAAAGCTCTCCCGGGATCAGCGCCATGATGCCGCCCCCCACCCCGGATTTCCCCGGCATGCCGACCCGGTAGGCGAAGTCGCCCGCCTCGTCATAGAGGCCGCAGGTGGCGAGCAGGGCATTGACCTGCTTGGTGGTACGGGCCGGCAGCAGGGGCGTGCTCTCGCCAAGAGGGACACCCCGGTTGGCCAGATAGACGAAGGCTCGTGCCAGATCGACGCAGCTCATGCGGATGGCGCAGGCATTGAAGTAGCTCTGCAATACCTTGTCCACCTCGTTCTCGAAGTTGCCATAGGCCTTCATCAGATAGGCGATGGCGGCATTGCGGGCGGAGTGCTGGTACTCGGAGCGCGCCACCACCTGATCCGCCATGATGGCCGGGTTGCCGCACAGGCGGCGCACCAGCTCCAGAGTGCGTTGGCGAGGAGCGGTGAGCCGGGTTTCCAGCAGATCGCTCACCACCAGGGCACCGGCGTTGATGAAGGGGTTGCGGGGAATGCCCTGCTCGAACTCCAGCTGGACGAGGGAGTTGAACGGCTGGCCGGAGGGCTCCTTGCCCACCCGGGCCCAGATCTCCTCCTCCTGATAGAGGGTCAAGGCCAGCGTGAGGCTCAGGGCCTTGGAGATACTCTGGATGGAGAAGGGCTCGAAAGCGTCACCTGCGGTGAACAATTCCCCTTCAACGGTACAGACCGCGATCCCCAGCCGGTCGGCAGGCACCTGGGCCAGGGCGGGAATGTAATCGGCCACCTTCCCCTGCCCGAGCAGCGGACGCACCTCTTCCAGGATGCCGGCCAGTAATTCGGATGACAACACCATTGGCTATTCCATGACGTGAAACGAGGCGGGGCCAGCCCACCGACAAAAATCCCGCCGGCGGCGGGATTTTCTATCTGCCCGGGAGGCAGTCAGATATCAGGCCGGCTCGCCGTACCAGAGATCGAACAGCTCGGTGACCACCACGGCCTCCAGCCCTTTGCCTTGCAGCCAGGTCTGAACGGCGGAACGGTCTTCGTCGGTGCACTTGCCGAGCTGCTGGGTGCAGACCATCCCTTCCCAGGCCAGGTGACCCGAGCCGGCGAAGGCCAGCTTGCGAGGTTCGATCACCTCGTCGATCAGCGCATCGACCACGGCATCAATGGTCTCTTCGGCGGTGCCGACCGGGAAGTTGAAACTGATGTCGAACCCCATTTCCTGGAATTCATCGACGCGCAGTTTCTTACGCAGACGGCGGCTACGGTTGGCCATGATAGCTCCTTAGTTGATACGTTGACTCAGTTGACTCGTTTGAAAATCAGATCCCAGACACCGTGGCCCAGACGATGGCCACGCTGCTCGAATTTGGTCAGGGGGCGCCAGTCGGGACGGGGCACCCAGTTGCCGGTGGCGGAGGTGTTCTCGTACCCCTCGGCGGCACTCATCACCTCCAGCATGTGCTCGGCGTAGTTCTCCCAGTCGGTGGCCATGTGGAAGACGCCACCGATGGCAAGCTTCTGGCGGATATCCTGGGCAAAGGCAGGCTGCACGATGCGGCGCTTGTGGTGGCGGCTCTTGTGCCAGGGGTCAGGGAAGAAGAGCTGCAGGCAGGAGAGAGAACCGTTCGGGATCATGTGCTCCAGCACTTCCACCGCATCGTGGCAGATGACGCGCAGGTTGGTGACGCCCGCCTCCTGGGCGGTGCCAAGGCAGGCGCCCACACCCGGAGAGTGCACCTCGATGCCGATAAAGTTCTTCTCGGGGGCGTTCTTGGCCATCTCCACCAGGGAGGCGCCCATGCCGAACCCGATCTCCAGCACCACGGGTGCCTCGCGGCCAAACAGGGCCACCATGTCGAGCGGCTCTGGTGCGAAATCGATGCCCATGACCGGCCAGAGCTCTTCCAGGGCCTTCTCCTGCCCTTTGGTCAGGCGGCCTTCGCGACGGACGAAGCTGCGGATCTTGCGCATGAACTTGCCGTCTTCGTTAAACACATCTTGGGTCACAGACATAGTAAATTGCTCGTTATTGCATCGCTCTGGAACAGAGCCGACATAAATGGATCGCTCGTTATTGCATCAGTTCGCAAAAACAGGGGAGCGAATTATCCCAAGATAGGCACAAGGCGCAAGTGTTTCCCACAACAAATCCCCCGGGACTGCCCACATCCACCGGCAAGGTTGACAAATGCCACCCCCTTCACAGAATCTGCCGGACGTCGGGTTCATCCTGACGCGGAAAAATAAAACCATATACAACAAAGGATTGCAGTATGAAGAAAACCCTGTTGGCCCTCGCCCTGCCTGCCCTGCTGGCCGGTTGCAACCCCTCTGACAACGACTCCCAACCCCCTGCCCCCGCGGCTCAGGCCCATGAATTTCTGGTGCAACTGAGCTCTGGCGCAGAAGGGATAGGCGCTCGTCCCACGGGCACCGAGGCCGAAACCCGCGCCGCCGCCTGGATCCAGGATCACCTGACCGGTTGGGGTTACGAAGTGCAGAACCAGCCATTCACCTACACCCGGGGCGGCACAGACCGAACCTCCCAGAACATCGTCGCCGAGCTCAAGGGTCAGAGCGACAAGGTGATCCTCATCGGTGCCCACTATGACAGCACCGGCGAGAAGAAAGGATCCGAAGGCGCCACCGACAACGGCGCCGGGGTCGCCGCCCTCTTGGCGGTAGCCGAGGCGCTCAAGGGAGAGACCCTGCCCTACACGGTGCGCTTCGCCTTCTTCGGCGCGGAGGAGAACGGCCTGAACGGCTCCAAGGCCTATGCCGCCAGCCTGGACGGCGCCGCCATCGCCCAGCTGCTGGCCATGGTGAACTACGACACCATCGCCGGTGGCGACATCGTCTACGTCCACTCCGCCCACTCGGACGTGGCCGAGTACAACTGTGCCGAGCCGAGCCGCTACAGCTTCGATCCCAAGGTGCGCGACCGCCTGCTGGCCATCTCCAAGCAGGGCGCCAACCCCTTCGCCATCCACCCGAGCTACCCCGGCTATCCGGAGGGCGAGACCGGCAGCTGGTCGGATCACGCCCCCTTCGCCTGCCTGGGGGTGCCAGTGGCCTACGTGGAGGCGACCAACTTCACCATCGATGGCGAGGATGGTTATGACGGTTACTCCCAGAGCACCAACCCGGCGCTGTGGGACTGCTACGACGAGACCAGCAAGAGCGCCTGCGACCGGGACAGCGAGACCCAGTGGGGCAAGATCTGGCATACCCAGTACGACCGCCTCGACAAGATGGCCGAGCTGTTCCCTGGCCGGGTGCAGCAGCAACTCGGCGCCAACACGGATCTGATGATCCGCTTCCTGAAAGAACCGGGGCTCTGATCCCGCGGTCGATGAGGTCCCCCTCAGGGGTTTTTACGCCCCCGGCCACGGCGGAGACGATAAAATTCGGGCAGGTGCCAAACCTGCCCTTTTTTATGGATTTTTGTTACAGCCATTGCCTCATTTCTTAAATCTGATACAAACGGATAACCTGGCGGTTGAATGGAGCGACCGCCACCCTAGTCAGAGAGAACCCTATGCAGCCGTTTTTTGCCCAGCGCTTCGAGAAGGTCGAGCCTTCGTTCATCCGTGAAATCCTGAAAGTCGCCACCAACCCGGAGATCATCTCCTTCGCCGGCGGCCTGCCCAATCCCCACCTGTTCCCGGTCAAGGCCATCGAGCAGGCCTGCCAGGACGTGCTGCGCGAGCAAGGGGCGGCCGCCCTGCAGTACGCCACCACCGAAGGCTTCGCGCCGCTGCGCCAGTACATCGCCGATCGCTACCTGAGCCGTCACGGCATGGCGGTCAACCCAGACAACATCCTGATCACCAGCGGCTCCCAGCAGGCGCTGGATCTGCTGGGCAAGGTGCTGATCGACGAGGGGCAGGATCTCATCATCGAAGAGCCGGGCTATCTCGGCGCCATCCAGGCGTTCTCCGTCTATCAACCGAACTTCAGACCCATCACGCTGGGGGAAGAGGGGCTGGATCTGGCCGCGCTGGATGCGCTGCTGGAGCAGGGTTCCAACGCCAGGCTGCTGTACGGGGTGCCGAACTTCCAGAACCCGAGCGGGGTCTCCTACAGCCGCGCCAACCGCGAGGCGCTGGCCGAGCGGCTGGTACGCCACGAGCTCTTGATGGTGGAAGATGACCCCTACGGCGAGCTGCGCTTCGAGGGGGAGCACCTGCCCCCCATCGCCAAGCTGGCGCCGAACAATACCGTGCTGCTCGGCTCCTTCTCCAAGACGGTGGTGCCCGCCTTCCGCCTCGGCTGGATGTTGGTGCCGGACTGGCTGCGCAAGAAGGTCACCATCGCCAAGCAGGCCACCGACCTGCACAGCAATGCCTTCAGCCAGCAGGTGCTGCACCGCTTCCTGACCGACAACTCGCTGGATGCTCACCTCGAGAAGATCAAGGAGGTCTATGGCCGCCAGCGCGCCGCCATGGAGGCCGCCCTCGGCCGTCACTGCCCCCCCGGCGTCAGCTACACCCGGCCCCAGGGCGGCATGTTCCTCTGGCTGACCCTGCCTTCGAGCGTCAGCGCCATGGCCCTGTTCGACGAGGCGATCAAGGAGAAGGTGGCCTTCGTACCCGGCGCCCCCTTCTACGTGCGCCCCGAGATCCAGAACACCCTGCGCCTGAGCTTCTCCTGCGTGGACGAGGCCACTACGGAAGAGGGCATCAAGCGCCTCTGCCGCGCCCTGGCCCGCATGCTCTAAGCCAGCTTCGAATGAAAAAAACCAGCGACCCGGTCGCTGGTTTTTTTAGGTTCATCGCGGCTTTCCGGGGAAGGCCGCCTTGATTTTCAGAAAAAAGTATTCTGAGTCCCTAAATCCATATGCCATACGCTTTATCACTTTGATCTTGTTGTTCACCCCTTCCAGCACACTCGTGTGCATCGGGTA
>NZ_JAGKRI010000214.1:0-1232 GCF_017939255.1 Aeromonas sp. Prich7-2 | reverse complement strand
GGGGTGTGTAAGCGTAGCGATACGTTGAGCTAACCCATACTAATTACCCGTGAGGCTTAACCATACAACACCCAAGAAGTGTTCAGAGACTTGTAGCAGATACCGAGAACGAATAACTAAATCAGCTTTTTCAGATTGAAGATTTTGCCTGGCGGCAATAGCGCAGTGGAACCACCTGACCCCATGCCGAACTCAGAAGTGAAACGCTGTAGCGCCGATGGTAGTGTGGCATTCGCCATGCGAGAGTAGGACACTGCCAGGCATCCAATTAAACGGTGATGTGAAGAATTACATGACCGGCTGCGAGGATGACACCTCACAAACAAGCAGCAAAAGATTTAGCGAAAGCTAACCGAATGCGGAGCGGTAGTTCAGTCGGTTAGAATACCGGCCTGTCACGCCGGGGGTCGCGGGTTCGAGTCCCGTCCGCTCCGCCACTAAATTGAAAGGCCTTCCCTGACGGGAAGGCCTTTTTGCTTTCTGGCGTCTGGATAAGAGCTCAGGGAACAAGAGGCAACCACCAGGGCTGCGACTTGCCACTGACAACTCGATCCCGCTCTGTTGTCCCTTGTGCTTGAGCCAGACTTTGTCCGTCTCTGCGTCCGTTATGCCACTAACAAGAAGCCCAGTCGACAGACTGGGCTTTTTTTCGTCTCCACGGTCTCCTCTTCGATCTTCGCAGCAGAAGCATTGCCTTCTTGAGCCGTGAGCTTGCTAGTAATAGACGCAGAGCCAGACGGTTGTCTCGGTCGGATGGGTCCACTCCACCCTGTGCTGAAGGTGCGCCGGGATGTTGATGTAATCCCCCGGCCCCAGATGGACGCGTTCCTGTACCCCGGTATCCGGTGTGATGAAGACCAGGATGGCCTCTCCCTGCACCAGCAATACCCATTCGTGTTCATCCTGATCGAACCACTCTCCGGTAGGGGTCTGCTGCCCCTGGGAGAGAATGCGCTCGATACGAACATTGTTGGTACTGACCAGATCCGCGAACACTTCACTGGGCAGGGGGGAGGGGATCTGGCCAAGCAGGTTGCCTGTGTGCATGGGCTTCTCTCCGGTAGATGGGAACGTGGCTAGCTAAGAGTCGGCGTTTTTCAAGATAGTTGTCGCGCAAAGCTGTTTTAAGCAGCCTCTTTTTGCTCCGGCTCGGGTTTCTCGGGCCGCTCCGGATTTAGCATCACGGCACCGATAGGTGTCCAGTCTCGCGTCTTGCCACTCCACCTCGCTGG
>NZ_JAGKRI010000213.1:0-19328 GCF_017939255.1 Aeromonas sp. Prich7-2 | reverse complement strand
AGGCAGTGGATACTGAACATGCTGAAGCAAAACAAATCACGTAATCTAAGCATGGCCAACAAGCGCAGGCTCTGCTGTCTGAATGAACAATATTTGTTCGAATGTATGGGGTTGTTCAAAGTATAAACACTGATGCGTCAGCCCTGCGCCATTTACCAACGAAATCGTGCACCTAAACTCTCCGAAAAATATAAACGCCCGCCTAAGGGGCTGACAACGCATAACAACCAAACTCAAACACAGCAACCGTAACCACCGCGACTCATTGGGACTGGAAACGCCACGCGTTGACAGTCCCTCTTGAGGCGTTTGTTATGTGCATTTTTGCCAGTTGTACTCCATTTGATGAGCAACCAATTCAGCATGGCTTTGACTATGAAACTTTGATACCAAGAACAAACTCATATCAATGCCCGCAGATATACCACCCGACGTTGTGTACTTGCTTGCTGTTATCCAACGTTTATCTTCCACAACGACTAAGTCAGGAAACCGTTGTTTCAGCTCAGGAATATCCTCCCAGTGCGTCGTAACAGCAAGTCCTTTCAGCAAACCGGCATTAGCTAATATGAATGCTCCGGTACAAACTGATGCAATATGTTTAGCGTGCTTATCCACTGATGCAACCCAATGAAGTACATTGGACTTATTCATTTCGTTCCTATGGACACCGCCAACAACGATTAATAGGTCAATTTGAGGGTGATTCTGAAACGAATAGTCTGGTAAAACAGTAAAACCGCCTCTGGCTTTCACTGGTTCCAAGGTTTCTGAGACTAAAAATACATTCCAACTTCCTGCACCTAATCGTTTAGCTGTACTGAAAACTTCGAAAGGACCTGAAAAGTCGAGAACTTCGGCCTCATCGTAAATATAGATACCAATGTTCATTACTGCCTCCATGCACATAACAATTTATTGTACGGAATCTATCCGTGATTTTGGGGTGGATCGGGTCGTCATAGTCTGGTGTGAGACTATGTACCGGAAGCTTGAAAATCCCGGATAAAGCCCGCTTTGGCAATGTTTTTGTACCGCATAGATTATGCAAAAATGCGGAAAGTTTCTTCATAGTCAGCAATGGGACTTGCTCGTGTATATACTGTTTATATATACATGTGGAGGTGACTCATGCGCAAGCCTCATTCGCCGTTTTTGGCAAGCATCTATGAGCAGATGTTGATGCTGCGTTACGCGATGGCAACCGTTGAAGCCTATCTGCACTGGATCAAGGCATTTATCCGTTTTTCCCGGATGAAGCATCCGGTCGAGCTGGGTGAGGCGGAGGTTCAGCAATTTTTGTCCTATCTGGTCACCGAGCGCCATGTGGCTGTCAAGACTCAGGCCCAGGCGTTGAATGCGCTGGTCTTCTTGTATCGCACTGTCTTGTTACGGCCTCTGCAGCTCGAGATGAAATTTACGCGCAGCCAGCGCCCTCCCAAACTGCCAACTGTTTTGACGCAAAGTGAAGTCCGAGCCTTGTTGCTGGCTATGCCAGTTCATCTTCGTCTCTTGGCGCAACTGATGTATGGCAGCGGACTCAGGCTGATGGAGGTGATGCGCCTGCGGGTGCAGGATATCGACTTCAACTACCTCTGCCTGATGGTCTGGAATGGCAAAGGGGGCAAGCACAGGCGTGTGACTCTGGCCTCGGAACTCATTCCGGCCCTGCGGGAGCAAATTGCCTACGTCCAGCGCTTTTATATGACGGACTGCTTAAACGACGCGTATGCCGGGGTGGCCTTGCCGACGGCATTGGCGCGCAAGTATCCGGCCGCCAGCAAAGAGCTGGGTTGGCACTACCTGTTTCCGGCATCCCATCTGAGTCGCGATCCTGTCGATGGGGCCTTGCGTCGACATCATCTGGATCCAACCACCCTGCAAAAAGCGGTTCGTGCCACGGCGCGTCAGTTGCAGCTGGGAAAACCGGTCACCTGTCATACCTTGCGCCATTCCTTTGCCACCCATTTGCTGGCGCGGGGGGCGGATATTCGAACCGTGCAGGAGCAACTGGGCCATTCTGATGTTCGAACCACACAAATTTATACCCATGTGCTGCAAAACGGCGCCAATGGGGTACGTAGCCCTTTGTCTGATCTGTAATGGTTGGGGGGCGGGACGCTCGGTTTTTCAGAACGAGTGGCCTGACGCAGGCACGCTACCGCCCTTAGGTTACAGCTCCTAGAGGCTGACATCCGTTTCAGGTGGTGGCTTGTTACCCGGGCCATTTTCATCCTGATGGCCTGTTCTTTTCGTCAAACTATGCTACGGATTTCAGTTTCATATGGAAATAAATAATCGACGGGATTTGCAAAAATGTGCGATAGACAGGGAAGGTGCGAACAAGTTCCTGATATGAGATCATCATGTTCATCCGGAGCGCATCCCAGAGGGACATCATGAGCCATCAACTCACCTTCGCCGATAGTGAATTCAGCACTAAGCGCCGTCAGACCCGAAAAGAGATTTTCCTCTCCCGCATGGAGCAGATTCTGCCATGGCAGAATATGGTGGAAGTCATCGAGCCGTTTTATCCCAAGGCGGGCAATGGCCGACGGCCCTATCCGCTGGAAACCATGCTACGCATTCACTGCATGCAGCATTGGTACAACCTGAGCGATGGCGCGATGGAAGATGCTCTGTACGAAATCGCCTCCATGCGTCTGTTTGCCCAGTTATCCCTGGATAGCGCCTTGCCGGACCGCACCACCATCATGAATTTCCGCCACCTGCTGGAGCAGCATCAACTGGCCCGCCAATTGTTCAAGACCATCAATCGCTGGCTGGCCGAAGCAGGCGTCATGATGACTCAAGGCACCTTGGTCGATGCCACCATCATTGAGGCTCCCAGCTCGACCAAGAACAAAGAGCAGCAACGCGATCCGCAGATGCATCAGACCAAGAAAGGCAATCAGTGGCACTTTGGCATGAAGGCCCACATTGGTGTCGATGCCAAGAGTGGCCTGACCCACAGCCTAGTCACCACCGCGGCCAACGAGCATGACCTCAATCAGCTGGGTAATCTGCTGCATGGAGAGGAGCAATTTGTCTCAGCCGATGCCGGCTACCAAGGGGCGCCACAGCGCGAGGAGCTGGCCGAGGTGGATGTGGACTGGCTGATCGCCGAGCGCCCCAGCAAGGTAAGAACCTTGAAACAGCATCCACGCAAGAACAAAACGGCCATCAACATCGAATACATGAAAGCCAGCATCCGGGCCAAGGTGGAGCACCCGTTTCGCATCATCAAGCGACAGTTCGGCTTCGTGAAAGCCAGATACAAGGGGTTGCTGAAAAACGATAACCAACTGGCGATGTTATTCACCCTGGCCAACCTGTTTCGGGTGAACCAGATGATACGTCAGTGGGAGAGATCTCACTAAAAACTGGGAATAACGCCTTAAATGGCGAAGAAACGGTCTAAATAGGCTGATTCAAGGCATTTACGGGAGAAAAAATCGGCTCAAACATGAAGAAATGAAATGACTGAGTCAGCCGAGAAGAATTTCCCCGCTTATTCGCACCTTCCCTAAAATGAAAGAAGCCAATGCGGTCTTGTTGATGGATAAATTTATCTACTACCTGAAGCAACACCGCTTATATACCCGCACACTTGGAATTATTTGAGTCTCTAAAAATGAGGGGATCTCTGAGCCCGCGATGTGGTCAAGCGGGCACTGCACTACAATGCTGCCGCCCTGATATTGGTGCATAACCACCCGTCGGGATACCCGGAACCCAGCCGGGCAGATATCGAGATCACCCTGCGCCTACAGAATGCCCTGGCACTGGTGGATATCCGGATTTTGGATCATCTGGTCGTCGGTACTGAGGGTGTGGTGTCGCTGGCAGAACGAGGGAATTTGTAACTACCACGCCGGTCAGGGAGCACATGGAGGAAGGCATGGTCAGCAGTGAGCTCTACTACGACTTACCATCATTAGGAGTACACAGAAAATGGGAACCATAGGGAGTTGGGGATTACACACCCAAGTTCAACCACGTTTTGGCGCACGTGCAATTGTCGAACGAAACAGGGTCTCCCTATTTTTGGATCGCTGCGGCGTCTATGGCGATGGCCCACTCCATTACTACAGACCCATGGCACTTGTCATTTCTCTTTCGCTGACGGCTTCGGGGGTGACCACTGCATCTTTCAGCATCAGCTTGCCGCGCAACAGGCGATCCAGATGGACATCGAACGCATCAAATCGCGGGTGAGTCAGGGTCGGCAAGTGGATAAACACTGGTTTTTGCTGGCCGATGCGGTAGACCCGGTCTGAGGCCTGGGCCTCTTTGGCTGGGTTCCAGTGACGCTCCAAGTGGATCACATGGTTGGCACTGACCACGGTCAGACCGACCCCTGCAGCCACAGGGGACATGATTATCACATTGAAACCGGCTTGAGCCTCGAACTGGCTGATCAGCTTCTTGCGCGTCAGATCCTCGACTTTACTGGCCACCGCCTTGGTGTCGCCATTGATGATGGCGATATCCAGGCCGTAGATCTGATCCAGCCAGAGCTTGAGTACTCGCTGCAACCGCTTGGTCATCATAAACAGAATGACTTTTTCGTTCTGGCTACGGATCTGCTCCAGTAGCTGCAGAACAATGGTGAGCTTGCCGGATTCCTGCATGTACTGACGGGCCTGCTTGGCATCCTGACTGTAGAGCGCAGCTTCGTCATCCAGCCTTGGATGCAATGAGATGCTTCTGAGCCGGGAGAGTGCAGCCAGGGCCGCTCCTTGCATGTTTTCGTCACTAGCCCGGCGACTGCGATACTCATCGAGTACGGCATCATAGGCCTGCAACTGTAAGCCGCTCATGACGCGGCTCAATTCGGGGTGATAGCGTTGCAGCTGGCTATCTGCTTGCTGTACGCCACTACATATGGTCTTGCTGGGTAGTCCCTTGAGCTGCTCCTCTTTGACTCGGCGTAACATGAAGGTACCTACGGTGCGGCGTAATTGCTCGCCGATTTGGATACGGATCAGGTCGCGTTCTTGCTCTTCGGCATTCAGAATGGGTTTTATCCAGCTGTCCCGGTAGTGTTGCCAGCTACCGAGCAGCCCGGGTTGGGCGGTATCCAGCAAACACCAAAAATCTCCCAGGCTGTTCTCCACTGGGGTTCCGGTTGCCAGCAGCTTGAAGTCAGCCTTGAGGCCTTTGGCTGCACGGGTCTGTAAGGCATTGGGGTTCTTGATGTTTTGCGCTTCATCGAAGATCACCATACCCCAGTCGATGCGGCAGAGTGAAAACTGGTAGTCCCGCAAGGTTTGATAAGTGGTGAGTACTAGCCGTCTGTCCATGTCCAGCCGATGGATCCCGGCCTCTGGGCCTATGGCCAGGGCATAGCGGATGCTTTGTTCATCTAGCATGCCGCTTTCATCTGCCAGCGAGGCCAACTGTACCGACTCTCTTTCTGCACCTCGGATCCGAAACCTCCCTAGATCACGACCTGCTTGCAACACCACCTGGTCGCGAAACGGCACGCTGTTATAGGTCTTGGCGACCTCATCTTCCCAGTTCTCCAGCAGACTCAGTGGCGCCACCACCAGAATGGGCTTTTCTGCCTGGCCCAGGCTGCGTTGACGATGCAGGTATTCACCGATGGTCACCAAGGTCATATAGGTTTTGCCCAACCCCATGTCATCGGCCAGCAGGCCGCCTTGCAGTCGGTAGAGATCCTCGGGATCTTCATGCAAGGCCACATTCAGCAGTTTTAGCATCCATTCGATGCCTTCTTGCTGGTGAGAGAAGGGCGTGCGCGCATAGCGTGACCAGTCAGGTGAGGCTGGCAGGGTGGCGAAATTGGTCTTGTTCAACAAGGTGGTATGGATGGCATCCGCCTCCTTGAGAATGACGGCAACGCGCTCTTTGACTTTTTCTTCGTCTACTGGTGTCTCAAGTGTGACTGATTCATCTGCTGGTTCATCGTCGAGGCCAGAATGGCCGGCAAGACGTTGCTTGATGGCGGTAACTTGTTTTTCCACTACATCGACGTTGGTGATGTCGATCGTCTGTTCACCAAAAGTCAGAGTGCTGGCGCCTTGGGCTCGTGCCGCTTGCAATAGATCTTCAAAACGTTGCAATTCCTCAGGCGACTGAATAAGTCCGCTGAGTACCTCCGGGGGTGATGGACGGGAGTCAAGAGCAAACCAATTGTTTTGGTTGGTATCCAGCCCGCCAAAGTCCATGTACTGTAGTCGGCCTACACCTGCGACCCTAATGGAGAAACCAACCTCGAGATTAACCAAGGCGGCATCCAAAAAAGCGGTAGGGGTGGCAATAAACTCATTGACCTTGTCGGCAGGAATGCGTGTATTGGCCAGTACGTTGCGGATCCCGGCCAACCGGGGTTCGTCCAGCAGTACTACGCGATTATCTATTCGCAACACGCCGCCATTAGCGCTCATATCTATCTGCGCCCATCGCTTCTGCAATTGATCTGGCGTGGATCCCTCTCCCAGACAGGGGCAAAGCTGCAGGCTACCATCCGGCATGCGGGTGGCTATGATACCTATGTTGTCCGGCACCACTACGTCAAGGCGCTCAAAATGACTAAGGTCGATGCGCATACCACTTCGTGCCGCCGTTTGCAGCTCGGCCATCAGTCGCAGGTTAGCGGTTTCGCCTCGCAGCTCGGCTGTCAGGGTCTCGTGTTGCTCCCAAGCCATCAGTCCCATTAATTCTGCTGGCGTCAGCCAATAGCATTCTTGGCTACCCAAGTACAGAAAGGGCCCTTTGCGGGTAAAGGGGGTTTCCCCTTCAGGCATACTGGCGGTAATGGCTACCCGAAAGCCGCTGTTACCGGTTCGGCCGTGAATCGTGGAGACAAATTGCCCGGGGAAGCGGGGCGGCAGGTCCAGGATCTCGGCTTGTTCGCCATCCATACCAGTGATGTCTTCTGCCTCAATATGAAAACCATTAGCAGTGGTCTCGGCCACACCCTGCTCGGCCAACATGTTGAGGCAGATGAGTTGCACCTTTTGCCGGGTGTTCCCCTGTCCTACTTGCAGTGATTTGAGCTCACTTGCTGGCAGGAAAAAATTCAACCCGCTGGAGTCAGGTTGGCTGTGAAAACCTAACTGGTTGTTGATGGCGCTGTCCGTGTCGCCAATAAAAGATCGCAAGAATTCGACTAAGCGCATTTAGTGGCCTTTATGATGCTCTTCATAAGCGGTTAATTCCGCGGCTGCTACGGATGTGAGGTGCCAGCCATATTGGCTGTTTTGCCAGCAGAGCGTACCAAGGGGCCCATAAAGCTGTTGATTGATCTCTTGAACTGTCATGCCCAAGACGTTGGCGCCATGACGAGCTCTGTCACCGGCATTGCTGGCAAAATATTGCAGTACCTTAAGCTCTAGCGGTTTGAGCTGGCTAACCCGGGGGCAGAGTTCGGAGAGCGAAGGCTCCGCAACAGTGTTAGCGCTGGTTATTTCATCCGAATGGGGTGTTGCTGGAGTGGGTTTGTTCTTGTATTTGAACCTGCCATTCAGCTTTGAAAGCTGCTCAGCTGATAACTTGTTCACTGCACGTGACGCATTCGCTGGGAGCTGCTGGGGTTCTTCATAAAGCTTGGCCTGATGGGATGCCTCCCTGACTTGATCTACTGGTGATGGACTGAGACTAGTTAGAGCTGACTGGTGAGTTATCGTGTCGACAAATGACTTGGCTGTCGGCTGGCTGGGAGTTGGCACCGGTGTCCGTTTGGGATTGACTGCAGGGATGCCAAAGCGGCGAAGCTGGTATTGGTAGTCCTGGCGGCTCAGTAGTTGCTCCATATCCAGACCGATGCCGTTGTCTGCCAAGAAGGTGAAGACCTTGTGCTGCCAAGTGTGTGGTGTGTGGACGATGCTGGCGAGAGGAAGATTGCCATATCGTTTTTGGTAGCCAGCAGGAATGGTGGATGTCAGTGCGGCGTGGCTGAATATCCGTTTCTCATAAGTGGTCAGTATGTCACTTGGGGGCGCCAAATAGACCCAAATTTTGAAACTGTGGGAACCTTCAATCAGGTAGAAATCGCCACAGTCCAGATAGATCACCGCTTTATCGCTCATAGCCCCATCCATGGGAGCGAAGCTGGTTTTTACTTCCTTACCCAAAATCCCTTTAACGATTTGCTGGGCCCGGTTACCGAGTAGCAGACGGGTATTACGGATCAGTTTGAGTTTGAACAAGCCCTCCAGAAACAGCTTTCTGGCGGGAAACATCCGCTGTAATTCGTCGTTATGACTCTGGATCCCATATTGCTCAACGGCCTGCAAAAAGAGGCGAAGATCCTCTTTGGATAGCCAGCCTCTGACCTTTTGAATCCGTGCCTCGCCCAGTGGTTGCCACCATTGACGGTAATTTGTGGCGGCGCTGGATATGCGGGGATCGCCTGCCAGGTTGAGGATGAAGGTTTGCCAGGCATCGCTGGGCTCCTGGCCTGTACGGTCGATCAGGATCTCCAGCGCGGCATGGC
This sequence comes from Aeromonas sp. Prich7-2, assembly GCF_017939255.1. Classification (NCBI taxonomy): domain Bacteria; kingdom Pseudomonadati; phylum Pseudomonadota; class Gammaproteobacteria; order Aeromonadales; family Aeromonadaceae; genus Aeromonas; species Aeromonas sp. Prich7-2. The sequence continues at coordinate 10,864 of NZ_JAGKRI010000213.1, read as the reverse complement.
CGATACAGCGGTCCCCCTCAAAGGGAGCCTTGCTGACCGAGGGTTTAAGTAGCTCATCCATCACAGGTGACCATTCGTCCAGTGACAAAGTGCGCAAGGTCTCGAGATAGAAGTGAGCCCGACAGATATCGCCATAGCGGCCATCATCTAGGCCTTGCAGGCCTAGTTCGCTAAATGTCGCACCAAGCTCGCGTCCTGCTTGTAGCGTCTGTTCGGCGAGCTGACGTGGGCCGTTCAGTCCAAGGAGTTTGTGCCCTTCTTGTTTTAGGCTAATGAGCGGGTTCGGCCGCAGGGTGGCAATACGAGGTTCTGGCAGTTGCTCCAGTTGTGACAGCAGTGCCTGTTCCAGCAGAGCACGAAAGCCATCATGTTGGTCTAGCAAGTCGAATTGGCGAAAGTAGAGCTGTACCAGTTGCTGAAGTGTTATTCGAGTCAGCCTGGGTTGTTGGGCATGCAACAGCGCGGAGAGGAGTTGGGGGCTGAGCAGCCGTTCGGCATACTGGTCGCCACTAAGCCAAAACCAACTGAGTGCACGAGCAGTGAGTCGGCGCTTCAGCAATCCAGGTAATGCCTCAAACCGGCCTGATATGGCCATGTTGCGCAGCAAGGTCAGCATCTGGCTGAAGGCGTCGTTGTGCCCTGCTGTCCCTTCCATCCTGGAAGCCTTCGTCTGGAGTTCGGTCCAGGCGTTTACCGTGGGTAGGCCCCAAGAGGTTGCCATGGATTTGGCCTCGGGCAACTTCATTGCTGAAGTTCCTCCTGCAGCCGTTCCTTCACTTGTTCGTACTGTGCGCTGTCTGGTCTGCGGATGGTAAAACGAATGTCGATGCGACGATTACGCTTAAAATCTGTCTCCGTCACTTGATTAGACACCGCTGGCCGTGTTTCTCCATAGCCACTGACCGAAAAGAGGGGATGGCCATCTCTATTTTTCAGCCGGGATAGTTGTTCATCACCGATGAGTGATTTTTCCCAAAACTGCCAGAGGGAAATGGCGCGGAAGGTTGACAGCCCCCAGTTACCCTTGCCCATAAAGCCCTGCAGGGGACGGTTGTCGGTATGTCCTTCGATGAAGATGGTATCTAGGAACTCCACTCGATTGTCACGAGAGATTACCATGTTAAGCACTTCGCCTATTTCCCTGGCCCGAGATTGATAGGTCGGACTTATATCAAAGGCGCCAGTTTCAAAGCCGAGCAGTTCGTTGGGAATGCTCAAGACGGTGTGATTCTGGCTGACCTCTACCTTGATGCCGCGCTTGCGCAGGGTCTCTACTGCTTCGTCAAGAATTGTGCGGCGTACTTGCTCGGCTTGTTTTAGCGCGACAATCTCTTCTTCAAACTTGGCTTGTTTATGCTCCAGCTCTTTTTGGATCTCCATCAGCTGCAGGATCAGGATCACCGAGGCCATAATAAAGATGACGAGCAGGGCGGACATGATGTCGGAAAAGGACATCCAGTAGGGATTTTCTTCGTCAACGTTGGTGGTTTGAGCTTTACGAAATTGCATCAGCGTTGCTCCAGCTCATCCAGCACACTGCTCATGGCTTCGGCCGTGTGATACATCTTGGTGGCATATTCCAGAGAAACCTTGTTCCACTGATCCATACGCTCATGAACCTGGGTGCTGACTTCGCTGGCGTATTTTTGCAGCCACTGTTCAGCCTGTTTTTCGATGGCTTCAACTTGGGAACGCAACGTCTCGCCTAAGGCATTGAATTCGGTTCTCACCCCTGTCAGGAATTGTTGCTGCGTTTGCTTCATCTCAACAAAGCCATGGCGAGCCTCACTGGCAGCCTGTTCGAAACGTTCTGCTCCCATCAGCAAGCCATCTTGCAATCTGGCCAGCATTTCGGCTTGTTGCTTGAGTTGATCAGTAAGTGCAGCATTTTGGCTACCGGCTTGCTCAATTTGTTGTGTCACTTGTTCCAAGCGCTGCCCCAGTAGATCGGCGGCAGAACGGACATTGGTGGAGAGCAGGCCTAGCTGATTGGCACTGCTGTCCATATGCTTGCTGCTCTGGGCTGCGGAATCGGTCACTTGCTGCAAGCGAGTCAGCAATTGCTGGTGCTGTTCCGCCATTTGGCGGCTTTGTTGTTGACCGGCTTGCACTGAGTCGGCTAAGGCGGTCAACAACGCTTGCTGCTGTTGTGTTACGTCAGTCAGCTGCTGTTGGAATTTATCCTGACGAATCTGTTCGCGAACATCCGCCTGAGCACCTTGTTGACTTAAGTTATCCAGCAGTTTGCCAACGGCATCCTGCAATGTGTTCTGTTGTTGCTGTACGGCCGAGGTCATAGCCTCGATTTGCTGTTGGCTCGCGGTGCCCAGACTGCCCAGCATTTTTTGTTGCTGCTCCAGTAACGTGGTTTGCTGTTGCTCATGTTGCTGGGCCAAGTCACCCATCATCTTACCAAATCGACTCTCCAACTGGCCTTGTCGTTCGTCTGCCGAATTGGCCAGTTGTTGCAACTGCTCCTGGAAACGTTTGGACTGCTCATCCTGAGCATCCAGGCTGCTAGTCTGTTGAGAGCTTAATTTACTAAACAGCTGTTCAAGACGTTCGCCCATGCTGCTGACGGCGATATTGACATCCGCGGCCACTTTTTCGAGCTGTTCACCCTGTACTCTGCCTGCCGAGCTCATACCCTCCATAAAGCTGCTTACCAGGTTTTCCATCACCTGGCTTGATTGTTGATTAGTGGAATGAACTAGGGTTTGGATGGCCGGCCCCATGATATTATTAAGTGTGTCAGTGAGGGCATTTTGCATAGCTTCGCTCATGCCATTGATGCTTTCTTGCAGTCGGTCTCCGATCCGCTCGTGCAGCTCCTGCAGTGCTTCTTTACTTTCTTTGCTGTACTCGGCGATATGCACCAGAGATTGTTCCGCAGGGAGTCTTGGATAGAGGAAATCAATCCTGTTTTGCAGGTCTTGGATATCGTTCAGCGCTTTGCGTTCAAACAGCTTTTCACACAGATTGAGCAGGAGACTGAAAGCAACCCCCCAGACCGAGGTCATAAATGCAACTGCTGCGCCAGAGATGAGCTTATTGATACCACTCTTGAGGGTCTCGATTTCTGCCGTATTGCCCACTAGCCCCTCTAGACCAATGGTTAATCCAACAAAGGTTCCGAGCACCCCGATCGCCACTAAAAAGCTGGGGGTCGCTGCTAGTAAACGGCTGGCGGTTAGGCCCGTTGCCAAGGTTTTTGCATTGAAAAAATGCTCCGCGTCAATGCTGTTGAAAAGTTGTTTCTTGTCAGAAGATAAGACAAGGCTTTCATCAAATTCCTGCCAGAGATGACCAATATTGTTGGCATTCAGCTTTTGAGCCCTCTGAAGTATTTCACGGCGAGAGTAAGCCAATGTTTCTCTACTTTGCCCATCCAACAAAGATCTCAATGCTTTGTTTCTTTCAATGAAATTGAGGTAGTGCTTAATCAAAAAAAACAGGGATAGTAAAAAGATGAAGCATGTGAATGACCAGAACCACGCACTGATCCCATTGGTAGTGCCATTCAGCATCTGGCTAAAGTCAGGCCATAGGTGTTTAAGTAAATCCCACATGTCTAATCCCAAATGTTCAACTGATTCTTGAAAAAAACCGGCAGTCTTTAACCTAGTGTTTTGACCAGGTCGAGATAACGAATGAACAAAAACAAAGTAATCCGCTCAACAGATGAGCCGCGTCAATCTGGTTTTGCCGGCACCATACCACAAACTTACCTAACTACTTTTCCCTAATACCCCCACCGGTTAAACGCCAGCGGCATCTTGTTGAGCTTCTCGCGATGCTCGCGCCAGTTGGGCAGATGGGTATCCATCAGTGTGATAAATCGCTGGTTATGTTTGCGTTCTAACAGATGCACCAGTTCATGAACCACAATAAATTCCAGGCATTCAGGGGGCTTCTTGACTAGTTCGAGGTTAATCCAGATGCGGGCCGTATCCGTTTTGCAGCTCCCCCACATGGTCTTCATCCGTTTGATACCGACAAACGAAGGGGTGACGTTGAGCAAGGCCTGCCACTTGGCAATCAATATCGGCAACCGCTGGCGCAGCAATTGGCGATACCAGCCCAGTAGCAAGGCTTCTCGCTTCGCGGCGTCATAATGAGCGGGAACCCGCATCCGGATCCACCCCCCTTGTAGCTTGACGCTGTGCGCACCCTCAACCAGGATCACCTCCAATCGATAGCCCCGTCCCCAAAGGTAGTGCGTCTCGCCACTGCACATCTGGCGCTCGCTCTGACGTGGCTGCGCCTGAAAGTGGGCCTGTTGTTGGCGGATCCAGGGCAAGCGTCTGACCACTGCCATTCTGATGGCCGTCTCCGACAGCGACGCCGGGGCCGAGACGCGCACGCGACCATCAGGGGGCAGCACATTGATGTGCAGGTTCTTGATCCCCTTATGCTGCAACTCCAGCGTGAGCTCACCAATGGTGATCAGGGGCATCAGTGGTACTCCTGCTGCGCTTTCACCAGCTCCATCACCTCGGCAACGGTCACATCGTATCCCTTGGTTTCTTCGGCAATGGCAAACGCGATCTCCCGCTCCTTGAAGCGATCGCCATACCAATCGGCCTTCTTGGTATAACGCACGGCGGTATCAATTCTGGCCACCAGCAGCTCATCCTTGCCCAGATTGTCATAGAGTGCCCGTTTGGCTGCCGTGTCTATGCTCTCTGGGTAGGCGCTCTGGCTATGGCTCTGTGGATATTTCACCTGCTTGGCCAGCTCGCGGACCTTTTCCAGATACTCCTGATAGGAGATGGCCTGCTGGCGGCGCAGATCGATCAGCTCATCGAGCAGCACCGACATCCTCTCGTAGTATTTGGGGTTGACCGGGTTCTCATCGACGATGGTCCGGCGCACGTTGTTTTCAATCGCCTCGGCCATCGACTCCTGATTGTCGCGCATCTCCTTGGGCAACCCATCCAGCGCCTCGGGGCCGCGCTGGATAATGAGCTCCAGCAGCCCCAGCTCCTCAAAGTCCATCAGCGTCTCGCTGGGGTCGGCATCCACCCACAGATCCAGCATCTGGCGCATGCCCGGCTCGAACTGCTTCATATCCACCAGATCACCACTGGCCAGCTTGATCTCATCCCGGACCTTGGCGAAGTGTTCGACCTCCTGCTTGATCGAGGCGGCCTGCGAGGCGCTGTAACCCGCCTCCTCCAGCTCACCCGCCAGATTGGTAAAGGCGCGGATCAACTTGGCCACCAACTGATAGAGGGTCAGCCGCAATGCCTCTTTCTCGCTCAACGTCTCTTCATCGGCTCCCGGCTCACAACAGAAATAATGCTGATAATCGAGTTGCGACTTGGGCGCCTTCACCGGCTCACACAAGGCACGGACGGCTTCCAGAGCGTTATCCAGATCCTCTTTGGCCTGGGCCAGTCGATCCTTGAGCAGCCCGGCCACATCCTCCTTGTCATAACCCGCGAAGGCCTCGGCCGTATAGTCGTTGACCGTCTTCTCCAGCGACTTGAACAGGTCTTTGTAATCGATGATGTAGCCGTACTCCTTGTCGTCACCATCCAGCCGATTCACCCGACAGATGGCTTGGAACAGGTTGTGATCAGCCATCTTCTTGTCGATATAGAGGTAGGTGGCAGAGGGGGCATCAAAACCGGTCAGCAGCTTATCCACGACGATGAGTAGCCGCATCTGGCCCGGCTCTTTGATAAAACGCTGCTTGACCAGTTTTTCAAACTCTTCAACCCGCTTAGCCGCCTCATCCTCCGGCTGCTCGAAATAGTCGGCCAGCATCTTGCGATAGATGTTGTACTTGGCCAGCTTCTCCGTCAGCCCCTCGCCCGTCTCCTCGCCCTTGATCTCGCTGGCATTGGGTTGGTAACTGGTGACGATGGCGCACTTGCCAGCAAAACCGGCCTGGCTGAACATCTCGTAACTTTTGCAGGCTTGATAGACGCTGGCGCAGACCAGCATGGCATTGCCACGACCATCGGCCAGCCGGGGCTTGCGCTCGAAGTCGAGCAGAATATCGGCCACTATCTGCTCCAGCCGCGAACGACTGGAGAGCAGCTTCTGCATTGAGGCCCACTTCTGTTTAAGCTGCTGCTTGCCCAGCCGCGAGAGATCCTTGGTCTTGGTATCGAACCACTCATCCACTTTTTTCTGGGATTTGACCCGCTGATCGATATCCCGCGCCTCGTAGCGCAGATCCAGCACCACGCCATCACTCACCGCCTCGTTGAACTTGTAGGTGTGAATGTAGGGGCCAAAGACCTCGATGGACTTTTTTTTGTCCTGCTTCATCAGCGGTGTGCCGGTAAAACCGATAAACAGCGCCTCTGGCAACAGGCTCTTCATAGCCCCATGCAGCTTGCCGGACTGAGTGCGGTGGCACTCATCGACAAACACAAACAGCTGGCCCTTGGGGCTGAAGTCCGAGGGCAAGCTGCGGCGCATATCGGCAATAAAGTCATCCGAGCTGCCATCATCTTCGTCATCCGACTCGCCTTCTGGCGTGCGACCGAACTTATGCACTAGGGAGCAGATCAGCCAGGGATTATGGGCATGCAAACGGGTCACCAGATCGGCACCGCTTTTGGTGCGCAGGATCTCCTCCTCCACCCCGCTGAATACCTTCTCAATCTGCTCATCGAGTTCAGTGCGGTCGGTGATGATGAGCACCCGGCTGTCGGTCACATTTTCGCGGATCCACTTGGCCAGCCAGACCATGGTCAGGCTCTTGCCGCTGCCTTGGGTGTGCCAGATGATGCCGCCATCCCGGCGGCGGATATATGCCTTGGCGGCACGGATGCCGAAATACTGGTTATGGCGGCAGGTTTTCTTGGTGCCCGCATCAAACACGATAAAGTCGTGGATCAGCTCCAGAAAGCGCGCCTTACTGCACAACTGTGCCAGATGCTGGTCCAGCAGATTGGCACTCGGCAGATCGACATGGTCGGAATGGATTGGATCGGCTGGCTCTTTCCACTCCAGATAGTATTTCTCGTGGGTTTCGATAGTGCCGTAGCGCACCCCTTGGGTGTCGTTGCCCGCCATCACCAGCTGCATGGTGGTGAAGAAGTTACGGATAAAATCCTTCTTCTGGTTATCCAGGTTCTGGTGGATACCTTCGGAGACAGAGACGGTAGATCGCTTGAGTTCAATGACGCCAAGGGCAATGCCGTTGACATAGAGCACCAGATCCGGCCGTTTCTTATGCTCGCCTTTGACCGTGACCTCTTCGGCAATGGCAAAGTCGTTGGCCTGCGGATTAGTCCAGTCAACAAGCCAGACGGTCTGGTTTTGCTCGCCTGCCCCTACTTTTTCCTTCACGCCATAACGCAGCAGGCGATAGACCTCCTTGTTGGCGTCATAGAGGATGCGCCCTTCGCCCAGGCTCGCCGCCCGATCCAGTTGCCTGAGAACCTTGGGGATCAGCGCCGCGTCCACTCCTCGCCCCACCAGCCAAGCGGTCAGCAGTTCCGGCTCGACATTACGGTTGTTCTCCCGTGTATGCCAATCCCCCAGATAGCGATAGCCCAGCTCCGCTTGAAATAACTTGATGACGCGGTTCTGGGTTGCCCGCTCCCGTTGGCCGACTGAAATCATGCTCTCTATCCCTGTTATTCTCTCAAGCCGCCGCGACAACCGCGCAGCCGCTCTTATTTGTTACACCCACTTCGTTACACCAATCCCTGCTGCAAACGGGTCAAGGCGATCTGCAGACTGCGATCGTCAAACAGCCGCGCCTTGCGCTCACCCCACGGGGTTCCCGCTGGCCAGCGATGCAACCCCTCTCGCAGCGCGCTCACCGTCGGCGCACAGCCCTCTTCGGCTATCAACCAATCGACCGTGGCCAATAACTCCATGCCATAGGGCGACTCAAAACCATCGATTAACGCGGTCGTCTGCTCCAGTATCGGTAAAAATGCTTTGGCCTCGGTCTGGAGATAAACGGCAAGCTCTTGTTTTTTGGCCTCATTAAACCAGATGACATCAAACGGCTTGCTATCCGGAATGCGCTTGTCGGACTGCAGATAACTGCCGTCCATCGCATTGAGCAGATGAGTCAGATTGTTGGCATAAGGGCCATAACGATGGGCCTTAAACTGCAACTGCAGCGGATCCCCCAGCGGGTTGCGGCCAATGACCCGCGCCAGAAACCAGGCCAGCTTCTGGATCTCCAGCAAGCTGCACTCCATCCCTAAAAACCAGTAGCGACGTACCAGTTCAGCAATCAGGGCCCGAGCCGGAGTCAGCTCCGCCACCCCGCCGCGCTTGGCCACATTTTGGTATTGGCTACTGGGCTCATAGAGCAGGATATCGATATCCAGATCGCCCAGTGCCGTTTCAATCGCCTGTTTGACCTCTGGCCAAGGCAGACCACCGTTGCCAGCCCCCAGCGGCGGAATGGCAATCGAAGAGACCTGCTGCGCCTGTAACCAGGCCCGCAGATCCTGCAAACCGCCCTGGATCCACGCCATCTGTGCCGGATTGCGCCAGTGCTGTTTGGTCGGAAAATTCACGATCCAGCGCGGCCCCAGCAGCTCACCCGTCTGGGTAATAAACATCTTGCCGGTGACGACATCACCCTGTTTGCACGCCTCGGCATAGGCGCGCATATTGGCCGGGAACCGCTCTTTGAACATCAAGGCAATCCCCTTGCCCATGACACCGACGGTGTTGACGGTATTCACCAGTGCTTCCACCGGAGCATCCAGCAGGTTGCCTGTTGTATATCGAATCATCTGAAATACCACCCATCACGGACATAGACGGGGCGCGAGACCCCGACCCGATTCATGCATTGTTCCACGCGGTTCTTTATCTCTTCGTTGTAACACACCACACCCAGCAACGCCTCGATGGGGCAATGTTGATGGATCAAGGCCTCGGCCTGATAGCGCTCCAGCTTGCTCAAATCTTCCGCATCACGCTTGAAATCACGGCGCTGCAACAGTGGCCAGTCAATCCGCCCCAGATCGCCAAGATCGGCATAGAAATTGGCCCACTGGTAATAGGCATGGCTATCGGTAAACACAAACGGTAGCCCCAGTTCAGCCATGCGATGCAGGCTGGAAACCAGGATCAGGATTTCATCATTTTCACGCCGGGGAACACCGCGCCCGGAGTGAATATTGCTGAGCATGGGAGAAAACGGCGTGAAGTAGAAGGGCACATAGTCATTCAACACGCCGTAAGGCACCAGCGGCACCGGATGGCGCGCACGCTTGGCAATCAGCTCCGGCAACCCGATATGCACCCAGTGCGGGTTTTGCTGCTGACCATTCCCCGCCCACAGACCATGGGTCAGGATCCATTCCAGGTTATCCCGATGCACGATCCGGAATATCAGCGCCTTCTGCGGATTCAGGCTCTGGCTATAGTCATAGGCCATGGGTGGCTAGCTCCTGCGATACCCAGCGCTTGATAAACACGCCAACGATGACCCCACCCGCTTTTCGTATGCGGGTGGCCGCTGTGCACGCCATCAAACAACTCACAATAAAAGTATCTCTTTCTTTTCAGATAGATAAACATCTATCGCGCCAATTAACAACCGCCCCAGTCACGCAACAGTCAAGCAACGGTCAAGCAAATCCGGCGCAGGGTGGCTCGGTGGCCAGGCTCGCGGCAGAGGCGGTCATCTGGCTGGGCTTCACTTATGTCCCCGTCTATGCCCCCGCCGCCAGTGGCAGGCGAATTTTGCCGGTCAGCAGTTGCTGCATCATGCCTTGTTTGAGGGCACGGGCCTTGTCCAGCTTTTGGGTCAATGCCTGCTGCTCGTTATCCATATCGGATAAAATAGTGGCGATGGCGGTTTGCTCTTCTATTTCAGGAAGAACTACTTTGAACGCGGCTAAAGGAGAACGAACTATCTGAGGCTGACCGGAACCAGTGACACAGACCGTAAGGTCTTGGTGCGAAAGCATGTAATAGGTAAAGTTTTTGTCCAAATTTTTGTTTTTATCAACATCAACAACCATCGCATTACCTGTAATCCAAGATTTAGCTACAGTGTAATTAACTGTTCCGCAGGTTGAACCGCGACATGTCACTATTACTTGAGATGCTTCATGATTATATTTTTCATAAAACCCAATTAATCCATTGGCTCCGTATACCGGATAACCTGATTCTTTTAGTTGACTACCGGAAATTGTCACTGGCTGATATAAACCACAAATATCTCCTAGTGACACAACCTCCCAATCCTCCGGAATGTCTCCCAGCTCGCTCGGTTTATAGCCTTTGGGGGTACCATCGGGACGCAGGGCGAAGGCGGGCAGGCGGGTGCGGCCGGTCAGCAGTTGCTGCATGGTGCCGCTCTTGATGGCCTGCTTCTTGGCGATCAGCTGCTCCAACGCATCGATCAGCGCATCGCTATCCGACAGCACATTGGCAATGGCGGTTTGTTCAAGGTTACTATTAGGTATCATTATTCTAAAACCAGACAGATCTCTGTTGGTAATCTGGTTTATGGTTGCGCCCATTGTTTCATTGATTTGCAATTGAATAACATCTGATTGAAATTGATAAAAAACAAAACCAGATGCTTCAGTTCGATACACAGACATAAATGCACCGAATGCGAAGCCTTGTGCGTCTTTATCTATCAACGCGCACTTTCCAATAAGCTGCCGACTACCATTTCGGACACATATAAGTATATCGCCCTCTTTTACCATGACTCTGTCCGGCAACTCCATTTTAACAAATACAGAGTCTTCATATGCCAGTCTCATGTACAGAACCTTAAGCGGCAAGCGAATTAATAATACCGTCTAACGTGTTGTTTTGCTTGGATTTTCTCTGCCTACTCTTTTTGCCGTTTTTGGATAAATACACCATTGCCCACTCCAACTTCTCTGTTATTTCCTGCCAC
>NZ_JAGKRI010000212.1:0-500 GCF_017939255.1 Aeromonas sp. Prich7-2 | reverse complement strand
TTTGATAAGAAACTCGCCGCCAAGGCACCCGTATTCAAGAAAAAAAGCGACAACCGCGACGCTATCCGGTTCGTCAACTTCGACAAGTATTGCCGCCTTGAAAAGGGTCGAGTGAAGCTGCCTGCCGGGCTGGCGTGGGTCAAGTTTCGCCAGTCCCAGCCAGTTGAAGGGAAAATTAAAAACGCGACCGTCAGCCAAGCAGCCGGGCACTGGTATATCTCCTTTCAGGTCGAGCAGGAGACGTCCGAGCCAATTCACCCCTCCGGCTCAATGGTCGGGCTGGATGCGGGGATCGCCAAGCTCGCAACCCTGTCAGATGGCACGGTGTTTGAGCCCGTCAACAGCTTCAAAACTAATCAGACCAAGCTGGCAAGGCTCCAACGCCAGTTGAGCAAAAAGGTAAAGTTCAGCAGCAACTGGAAGAAACAAAAAGCCAAGATCCAGCGGCTGCATTCACATATCGCCAATACCCGCCGCGATTACCTTCACAAGGTCACAAC
>NZ_JAGKRI010000211.1:0-293 GCF_017939255.1 Aeromonas sp. Prich7-2 | reverse complement strand
GGTGTTTGAGCCCGTCAACAGCTTCAAAACCAATCAGACCAAGCTGGCAAGGCTCCAACGCCAGTTGAGCAAAAAGGTAAAGTTCAGCAGCAACTGGAAGAAACAAAAAGCCAAGATCCAGCGGCTGCATTCACATATCGCCAATAGCCGCCGCGATTACCTTCACAAGGTCACAACGACTATCAGCAAAAACCACGCGATGATCGTCATTGAGGATTTGAAGGTTGCCAGCATGTCAAAATCAGCAGCGGGCACGACCAGCCAGCCGGGGCGCAACGTCCGGGCAAAATCAG
>NZ_JAGKRI010000210.1:3394-9578 GCF_017939255.1 Aeromonas sp. Prich7-2 | reverse complement strand
ACTGAAGGGAGAATCGATGAGAAAGAGGAGAAGTGAGTTGACCCAATCTGAACACTCGAGTTAGAAACGGGGTGACGTGAGCGCGTTAAGGATCAGGGTGTTCACGTTGGCCGGAATGGCTGTTCAACTTCGCCGGAATACGCAACTTATCTCAGCTTCGTTCGGATGGTCAAAACAGGGCGGCGATTAGTAATGGCTCAATTGCCAGATGTGGTGGTTAAGTTGCCAAATAGGCCACTGAAACGCTATGTCGAAGGTGATCAGCTTCTGCTAGCCATGTAACTCGCAACTTCAAGCCACCGTATCGGTGGCTTTTTTTTGCCCCACACACGGCAAGGCTGTGTAAGCCGTTCATCGAGAGGCTCTGCACTATTGCCCGGTTCCATAGAGCACGGTCTGAACGGCAAGTGGAGGCTGCTAATTGGCCTAGACAGCTATTGAACACCTATATAGACTACAACAGAAAATCGCTCTCGGTGCCTTATAAGAGCAAGCCATGAGGCCTGGCACCAACACCAATCCCCCAGCCCTGCGCCGGCATTCCCACCCGTGATCTATCACCCTGGCCCTCGTTGGCTGATTCTGCATGTCCGTTCACCGGTATTTCGCCGGCGTCAGCGTACATGCAGAAACAGCCCAAGGCTGTCTCTATGGCACTCGGTCCGCAATGTGCCACACGCGACCAACACCAACCCGGGCTTCTGCCCATAAGCAATCCATGTCAGATCGAAATTTGACCGCCCTAGCGTTCAACATCGGCTGATTGATAGAGGACACACCCATGATCTACGTCGACCTAGTTCAGGGAACCCCTGAATGGCATAAGTGGCGAGCTGGTGGCATAGGAGCATCTAGTGTTGCTTCTGTAATCCAGTGGCCATACGCACATGAAAGTGCGCGTGCATTTTGGATGGTCAAAACTGGGCGCAAGCCCGGCACAGACTTGAGCAAGAACTTTTTGGTGCGAAGAGGAAATGAGCAAGAGCCGCTGGCCCGACAGGCGTTCGAGCGCTGGCTGGAATCGCAAGGCATACTTGACCTGGTGATACCAACCTGTGTGCAGCATGAGACATATTCCTTTATTCGCGTTTCGTTGGATGGGTTAATGTCCGATGGCTCTCCAGTTGAGCTCAAAGTACCGGCATGGGAAACCTTCGAGTCGGTAATGCAAGAACGCCGGAACTCGGAGGCCTATCAACGGTACCTACCCCAGGTACAAGACCAGCTACTGGCGACAGGAGCTAAGATTGGCTATTTGGCCTTTTATCGCGCCTATGATCGCAAGCTAATAGTGTTTCGCATCACACGTGATGAGGAGCTAATAGAACTGCTGATCGAGCGGCAAAAATGGTGGTGGGACCTGTACGAACGGGATGAAGCCCCGCCGATTACAGAGCTTGACTATTTCGAGCCGAGCACGCAAAAAGACCAGGAAGCATGGACCCAAATTGCCGCGGAGCTGCTGCAAGTCTGGCGTGACATGTCTCCTATCAAGGTGAAGATTGATGAGGCCAAGGCCCGGGAAGCCGAGCTGAAAAAAGCATTGCGCTCCATGATGGGTAACCACGTAAAGGCCGAGTATGCAGGTGTACGATTGCATTCCTCCCCGCGGCAAGGGGTTATCGACTATGTGAAATGGACAGAGGATGTTCAAAAGCATAACCCCAACATCACTTTACCCAACCCGGATCTATATAGAAGACAATCAACTGAGACCATCAGAGTCAGCCAGATCGAGTACAACGGTCAGGGGGCCGCTGAAATGCTTGCTGTTGATTTTTGTTAAGTAAATCAGGCCATCCCGTAAGGGGTGGCCGTCTTTACACCTGGTCCACGGAAGGCTATTCTGTCCCTGCTCCCGGCGTCTATCTCAGGGGGCGAGCCAAATGGCTTGACGCCAACACCAACATCCCGGCGCTCTGCCGACGTCCTCACCCGTGATCTATCACTCAAGCCCTCGTTGGCTGATTCTGCATGTCCGTTCACCGGTATTTCGCCGGCCTCAGCGCACATGCAGAAACAGCCCTGGCTGTCTCTATGGCACTCGGTCCGCAATGTGTCACTCGCGACCAACACCAACCCGGGCAATCAGCCCAACACAAAAACAACCTGCTCAATCAGGTTTTCGGAGATTCTATGACTCAGCACAATTTCATTTCTGGCAGCGAATTTGGCCTGGATGCAAACATCAAAGTTCGTTGTCCCCATGGTGATGATCACTTGATGAACCCCCGCGTGCCGGTAAGAAAACCACACGTTTTCACAACAGCCTTCCTTGATGATGTGCGCAGGATTATGGCCGATCCAGATGGAGACATCATCGTTTCCTATGGCGGGTATGGTGCCGGCAAGACAACCGGAGTCATCCAGTACGCAGCCCGAACTCAGTGGCCGCTATATCAGGTCGAAGGCACCCAGGAGACCAGCTTCCAGCTGGATTTGCTCGGGCGTGTTAACCCGGCCACGGGTGAGTTCGTGTCTGGTCCATTGCGGGAAGCTCTGCTCAACGGCGGGATCTTCTTGCTCAACGAAGCTGATGCCATGCAACCAGCGGAGCTGGTCGCTTTCTATGAGCTTATGACCCATGGAATCGAGCTGGCTGAAACTGGTGAATGGTTGGAGCCGCACAAGCTGTTCCGGTGTGTGTTCACCTTCAACAACGGTGGTATCACTGGGCTATCTGGCTTCAGAGGCACTACCGGGTTGAGTGATGCGCTTATCGACCGCTTCATCCCACTCGCGCCCAGTGAGTTGAGTGACGAAGACATGAACACGATTTGCAAAAACAAGATCGCAATCAAGCTTACTGATTGGGAAGAAGATCTTGGACAAAAAGTTCCATCCTCGCACGTCAATGCAATCGAAGCTTTGCTACCAGAAATGATTCGCGTTATGCGTGATATCAATACTGCTGTAGAAAAGTCTCAACAAAACGATTTCACGATGACGAACGGAGTCGCGATGGATAAACCTTTGTCCATTCGCAGCCTGCTTCGTTGGGTGAGAGAGATGGTTCGTACCAGCCCAACATCAGTCCGTAACAGGGTCAAAAAAACCTTCCACGAGGCTTATGCTCATCGTTTAGTTGGTGATGAGGCGACTTACGAAGCGGCGATGCACCTTTGCAAAGCTGTTTTTGGCCAGTCTTGGGTTGAGGACTAAGTACCATGTACTTTCGAGCCAAAATTACCGAACCAGAGCAAGTCGTTGCTACGTGGCAAAACATCATGGCGGAACTAGCTGAGGAGGGGGTGTTTATCACACCAACAATGCCAGGCGATGGAGGGCTTTACGGATGCAACTTGACTGGCAACATTCCCTTTCGGGGGGTAACCAAAAGGATAGATGCCGGGCAGGTCGTAATGTTATTGCTGCTCGCTCTGCACAACGCTTTTGACATGATCGATGACCAGAGTCGGAATTTTACTGATCTGTGTTTATCCGAACAACTTAAGCATCTGCAGTCTGTCGGCATATCTGATGCGCCAGTTCAACAACTCCAGGAGGCGGTAAAGCAGATACTCAGCAAACATAAAGGTCTGTTTGAGTTCGCTTTTTACTAACCTTCTAACACCAACCAACCAACCCGGCCCAGAGCCGGGTTTTCTTTGGGGTATTTGTATGAGTACACTGAAAGGATGCTTGCACGACATTCTTGGTACCACGCTCAGCAAAGAAGTAGATCTCGTGGTTGAGTATGTGTTAAGCAAGCAACAAGCTGGTGGGGCCAATGAATTTCTCATTGGCATCATCGGGGATACAGTCAACATCGTGCCACTGCGAATGGGGTACGAACTACCTGATATGCCTTGGGCAAAGAACTGTAGGCCCCTTTATGCGTTGTGCATCAAAGGGAAAGTGGCCGAGTACAGAACAGTGCAAGGACTGAAAGACAGCGTGTCGCGACTTCCTAAACTGCCATGTTCTGGTGCTGGTGCTGCGGCGATCATAAAGGCTGTAACCAGGGTCTTGGTTAATCGGACGCTAGAGGCTCACGAGCCACCCTGGCCAAAGAACGACCCGGACTTTTGGCCATGTTGGTCCCGGTACTGCCGGCAAGGAAATCACCCAACGTTGGGTGCCTGGCTTGATATGGCAATCCTAAGAATTAAAGAGAGTGAAACCAACGCTGCCCCTAGGCAGCGTTGATTTTTTTGTCCCCACCTGAGATAGTATGCCCATGTCCGAACGGCTAATCGGACTCCTTTCTGGGCCGTAGCTTCCAACCTCGCCTTTGTGACTCGTCGAGTCGTGTTTGTCGCGCAAAAAATCCAGATCAGAGTGTTGTCGGATGTGTTTGGTGGACATTTCCGAGAGCGCTACTTTTTGTGGCGTTTTGTGCTCAGCGATTCAAGGCACACCGCATCCGCGGATCGCAACCCCAACCCGGCCAAATAGGCCAACACCACCCTGACGGGAGTCTTCCCGCTATGGGAGCTCCTTGTCCAGAGATAAGGAATTACCCATGTCATCCTTTACCGCAATGAACTTTGTCGAATTTTTCCAGCGCTATGTGCTGGTGGATTTCAAAGTCACCACCTGGTCTGCGACCCGGAATAACAAGCCCCTTGATTTAGGACTTGAAAATGAAGCGTTAGCTGCTGATGTGGTTCGCTTAGGGTCAAAATCGGTCTTCGATAAGAAAAAGATCGCATTCCAAGGCCGAGCTCGCCAAGAGGGTATCGCCCTGCTTAGCAAAGTCGGTTTCCAAGTCCTTGGCGCTTGGGCTGTGCCTCGCCATTTATTGAGTGAGGTCACTGACGGCCTGGAGTTGATGAGAATCAGCTTCTACGCAAATCTTGATCAGCTCTTACTCAACTACGACGCAGAATGCGACTCCTGGATACAACAGGCAGCCGCAACAGTGTCTCTCCACGATTTCGCCTCTCGCATACGAGCCTCGCTCTATGACGTGGATTACGTCCGGAAGCAGGTTTCATTTTCGTATCGCGTGAATGAAGATGTGGTTAACAACCCGCTTGGCGATGCTGCTGTTGATACGATCTCTGAAATGGCTCGCAACTCTTTGCGAGACTTCCAGTATTCGATGTCCAACGGTAGTAAGTTCACTCGCAAGTCACTGAGATATGTGACGAACATCAAGGAAAAGCTCATACAGATGGCTGTGCTGGATAGTTTTATCCAACCGGCGATTGACAGCATTGATGCGTTCGAAAGTTCTCTCCCCAAGAGACGGGCTGCGCAACTGGATGCTACTGAGCTGAGTAAAATGATGGGCTTGCTCACGTTGTTGAGCGATCCGAGCTACTTGTCGTCCCTAAGGACTGCCAAGCTGGAGATCGAAGAGGAAGAAGACCCAACAGATGCACCGGGTTCTGTTACCACTTCCCAGGACAACTTCCTCACCGGGATGTTAGCCGCCATATCGACCACCTCCAATACTCCCCCCACCCAAGTGGCCGGTTTTTACTAATCCGCCTTATCAAGGCAACCCCAACCAACCCCAGGCTTGCCCTGGGGTTTTAATTATTGGAGACACACAATGCAGTCTACTCAAAGCAAAATGCTGACCATTCAAATTCGGTTAGCAATGATGGCCAACGACTTCGGTTTGAGGACGACCTGGGGAAATTATTCTACTGCAGGTACAACTCAAGGTGTGGTGTTAATGCCTTTCTTCGATGCAGGCGATCCCGTTCAGGCCGCGGCCGCCATGGGGTTTGGCATGCACGAAGGGGCTCACCACCGATATGGCTCTGACTTTGCAAAATATGAAGCGTCACTGAAAACGAAAGGTAAAGTGCACCGCTTGCTTCTGAACTACTTCGATGACGGCCGGATAGACCGGATGGCTCTTATAGAGTACCCGGGGCTTCGTGGCGAGTATGAAGCCATTGAGCAGCTGTTTATCTCAAAGGGGATGAGGCTGGTTCCAGGGGCGAACACTCCAGCTATAGCTGTGTTGGAGGATTACATTGCGCACTACATTGGCAGCGAGTTGCTTAACTACAAGCCGCTCACCCCAGTTTGGGAGCAAACCAGAGATCTGGCACGCCAACGCTTCCCGATCGCTTTATTGACCAGGCTTGAAATCATCTCAGAAATGGGAGTGATAACCTCTGACTTCAATGATTGCTGGAATAGCGCAGATATGGTGCTTGATGCGATCAAAGATGCTTTGGAAGACCTGAAGACTCAACAGCCGGATCATGAACCTGAAGCT
>NZ_JAGKRI010000210.1:0-3248 GCF_017939255.1 Aeromonas sp. Prich7-2 | reverse complement strand
CTGATGCAGATGGCCAACCGGATGCTGATGCAGATGGCCAACCGGATGCTGATGCAGATGGCCAACCGGATGCTGATGCAGATGGCCAACCGGATGCTGATGCAGATGGCCAACCGGATGCTGATGCAGATGGCCAGCCGGATGCTGATGCAGATGGTCAACCTAACGCTGATGCAGATGGTCAACCTGACGCTGATGCAGATGGTCAACCTAACGCTGATGCAGATGGCCAGCCGGATGCTGATGCAGATGGTCAACCTGACGCTGATGCAGATGGCCAGCCGGATGCTGATGCAGATGGTCAACCTGACGCTGATGCAGATGGCCAACCGGAAGCGGGGGCTGCTGGCGGGCCGAATGCTGATGACGTTGTTAGGTCAAAGCAAATTCAGGAGTTAGAAGCCTGTCTTGAAGCTGCCGGATCTGGATCCTCCGATGTCGAGGGACGTGACAAAGGAAAAATGCTGGCGTCATTGATCGAAGCGGATTCCCGCTTTCAACTCGACACTCCATTAAGGCCACATTTGGACGCTGTTTACACGAAGATTGGCCGGAGTGTAACACTCCCTAAAGTCCTCGCTGCATCGAGACCAATCACACAAGCTCTTATGGAGCTCGTAGAGACAGAAACCAACTGTGCTCCTGGATTGAGTCGACGAGGGAAGCGCTTTGTCACCTCCCGGTTCAATCGGTTCAAACAAGGTGATTTGCGTGTTTACCGCAGCAAAGCCAGAAACCTTGGCATCGATAGCGCCATCATGGTGTTGCTGGATTTGTCTGGATCAATGAATTGCCAAGAGGTGGTGGCAAAAAATGCCTGCCTGGCTTTGGCTCTTGCAGTTCAACAGATCGATGGGGCTGTAATTGGAATTCAGTCCTTCGGGGATTGGAATGTGGACCTACTGCGTTTTAGGGAGGATCCAGCCACTACAAGCTCTCGTCTCGATCTGATCTGTGCCGGTGGGGGAACACCCATGAGGGAAGGTCTAAGCAACGCATTTTTGGCCCTGATGCCAGAGCAAGCTGAACGCAAGAGTATGATCGTGATCACCGATGGTGAACCAGACGTTGACTGCGTTGATACCTTCAATATGGTTCGACAACATGGCATTGATGTCTTTGGCATCTTTATCGGCCAGTACGCGAACGGGAAAGCTGCTATGGACTACTACTTCAAACCAGGGAACTGGATTGCTGTAGGCGATATCCTCAGCCTTAAACGTGAGCTGTTCAAACTAGCCAAGGGCACTATCTTGGCTGCCTGACATCCCCCCCTCCACGTTGGAGGGGGGACTTTCGAACACTGAGCAATGGACATCCATTGCTGAGTGTTTGCAATGTGCAAGCACCAGCCCGTACCCCCTGTAATCGGGCGAAATGGGGAACACCAACCACATGGAGTAATGACATGCACTATGAAATCGTTGCGGATGATTTGGCCGCATATCTCAATGACAACCGTTTATGGGTCGAAGCGTACAAACACCTAGGCCTATTCGGTGATGCCACCCGAGGTTTCATTCCTGGGAAGAAGGCACCTAAAACCAGTTGCCCAAGACACGGTGGTCGTAGTGGAGAAGCCTTTGGATTAATCCACAGGGGCAAGCTCGACTCAGAAGCAACCGGCGTTGGAGTATGCAACTCTTGTGGGGTTATGTCTGGTTTCTCCATTGTAATGGAGGAAACAAACTGGCCTTTTCCGAAAGTCCTCGAGCAGCTGGCGATCGCCAGTGGTTACATGGATGGGATTACGTCAGGCGTGTTTTCCCCCCCTCCGAAATCGCCTACGCAACTTGCGTGGGAGAAGGAACGAGCGGAGGAAGATGCTCGGCGGGATCAAGCTGTCGCGAATAAAAATGCCCAGCTCTGGGATGAAGCCTGGCCTTTGACCAAGCCGCAAGCTGAGCCAGCCATTCGGTATCTCAGGAACCGGCAAATATTGTCGAAGGTGGCTTCCCTTGGTGGGGAAGTAAGGCTCCACCCTGGTGTGCGATACATCGACATGAATTATGGCCCGTGCATAATCACGCTAGAGCCGCACGGGATGCGTTACTGGTGGCTCGATAAGGACGGCCGTAAAACAACTCAGCCCGCTGGCGTGCGCCAATCTACTCAGAAGGAACTGATTGAAGAGGCTATCGACTTGACTCATCCATCTGCGAAATTGGCTCGTTTGGCAATATCGCAAATGCCCGATCACATCAAGGCGGCAATAGCATCTCATAAGGCGGTTTTTCACAAAGGAGTGGCGTTTAAACTTGATCTTGGGAAGCATCCTTGCATCCTTTGCCGGATCCGAGATCCTTCAGGAAAGCCAGTCAGTCTCCATCAAACCTTCATCACTAACGATGGGCTGAAAGCTCCTGTGCCAAAAGTGAAGAAATTGAGGCCGTCAGTGTCAACAGCCCCAATATCGGGTGGTGCCGTGCAACTTTGCCCACCGACTCCGGTTCTTGCTGTAGCCGAAGGCCTTGAGACACTTCTAAGTGTCGAATCAGCCATAGGTATGCAGGGGTGGGGACTGCTAAATGCAACACTGATGGGAAACTGGATTGTTTGCATGGGAGTAAAACACGTCTACATCTGGGAAGATGCTGACCCGGCCGGAGAAGTGAATGCAGCTAAGCTGGAGAAAAATCTGCTATCTGCTGGCATCAAGGTTACGAGATGCAACCCGAAGCTTATCAGAGCTGAAAGTGACATGGATTGGAACGATATTCTGGTGAATTTCGGACCAGATGTGTTCCCACATAGCGACTGGCTGCAGCACGTTTGAACAAGGGAGAGCTTATGGACCTGAAAAGTCTGATCAATGGCATTCATCCCATTGTACGGTTATCCGTTTCCAACGTCCGCCTATCCCCTGAACTGGGGTATTGGCCAGCTAAATTCGAAAACTTGGAATCATTGCATCAGTGGCTATCGAGTGAAGCGGGTGAGCATTACCGCTACCCGGGAGCTGAAAGTATCAATGTGACCTTACTTGATGTCTTACGACACTGCGATCGCCCTAGTGCGAGAGTAATGGCAATACTTAAGACACAGACCCAACTAGCTTCGTGATGATAGAAGCAAAAAGCCATCACCCTTCAGGGGTGATGGCTTTTTTATGGTTCTTCGCGGGATCTTGGGGAAGTGGAAGTTGACAGACAGGGTGCTGGTAAACTGGCTGTCTCCAAACACACCACCACCATCACCCTGCTGTCGCCGTGCATCATATTGATATTGCCTCCTTCTGGCCAGGTTAT
>NZ_JAGKRI010000209.1:0-380 GCF_017939255.1 Aeromonas sp. Prich7-2 | reverse complement strand
CTGGCCATTTTTGCCGACCATATTCCCGACGAATGGATTACTGCCGCTGCCGCCTTGTCTGAAAAGGCCACTATCCGCCGACGCCGCTTACCTTCTGATATGGTCTTGTGGCTCGTCGTGGGGATGGCCTTTTTCCGCAATGAGCCTATCTCCGAGGTCGCTCGGCGCCTCAACATCTGTGCAGAAGGGTTGGCCAATGATGCCTTGCTCGCGGACAGTGCCCTGTCTCAGGCTCGTCAGCGACTCGGCAAACAGCCGCTCGAGTGGCTGTTCAAACAGTGCGCCGATGTGTGGGGGCGGGAACGTTATCCTGAAGACCATTGGCACGGTTTACAGGTCTTTGCCATCGATGGGGCCCTGTTCCGAACCCAGGATATGCC
>NZ_JAGKRI010000025.1:0-92130 GCF_017939255.1 Aeromonas sp. Prich7-2 | reverse complement strand
TACCCGATGCACACGAGTGTGCTGGAAGGGGTGAACAACAAGATCAAAGTGATAAAGCGTATGGCATATGGATTTAGGGACTCAGAATACTTTTTTCTGAAAATCAAGGCGGCCTTCCCCGGAAAGCCGCGATGAACCTTTTTTTTGGCCGTTCCCCTCTGGTGCGCTGCTGCATTTTCAATCATTTTTCGTGGTCGTCGTCTGCGTCTTTGGTCGCAGAGACGGGGCGGGAGTGTGGTGATAATCTGGCCACTCACACGGGGCGAGCTTGTTAATACGGGCGAAAACGTGTAGTTTTTTGCCTTCTCAAGAATTGAATAACCAATCAACTAGGAGCGTGTATGCGCATTGTTCTGTTGGGAGCTCCGGGCGCCGGCAAGGGTACCCAGGCTCAGTTCATCATGGAAAAACACGGTATTCCGCAGATCTCCACCGGCGACATGCTGCGTGCGGCGATCAAGGCGGGTACCGAGCTGGGCCTCAAGGCCAAAGCCGTGATGGACGCAGGTCAGCTCGTCTCCGACGACATCATCATCGGCCTGGTCAAAGAACGCATCGCGCAACCGGATTGCGCCAACGGCTTCCTGCTGGACGGCTTCCCCCGCACCATTCCCCAGGCGCAAGCCATGAAGGATGCCGGTGTGACCGTGGACTTCGTGCTGGAATTCGACGTGCCGGACGAAGAGATCGTCAAGCGCATGAGCGGCCGCCGCGTGCACTCCGGCTCCGGCCGTACCTACCACGTGGTGTTCAACCCGCCGAAAGTGGAAGGCAAGGATGACGTGACCGGTGAAGATCTGGTGATCCGTGCCGACGACGAGGAGACCACAGTGCGCAAGCGTCTGGATGTCTACCATCAGCAGACCGCGCCGCTCATCGGTTTCTACGGCAAGGAAGCGGAAGCGGGCAACACCCGTTACGTCAAGATCGACGGCACCCAACCGGTGGATCTGGTCAGCCAGCAACTGGCCGCCATTCTCGGTTAAGCCATTCAGGGCCGGCAGGACGCAGCCGTTCGCCGGCTGGCTACGAGAGTGAGAAAAGGGTCCATACCGGGCCCTTTCTTGCATTCCATTCCCACGACACAGAACGACAGGATGCTAACGTGACCACGAAAACCGGGATCTTGCTGGTCAATCTGGGTACCCCGGCCGCGCCGACCACGGCGGCGGTCAAGGCGTTTCTCAGCCAGTTTCTGCACGATCAGCGGGTCGTCGACCTGCCGCGCTACCTCTGGTGCCCCCTGCTTCACTTCATCATCCTGCCGACCCGCTCCCCCAAGGTGGCCAAGCTCTATCAGCAGGTATGGACCGAGCAGGGCTCCCCTCTGATGGTCATCAGCCAGCAGCAGCGCGCGGCCCTGGAGCACGAGCTCAAGCGGGAAGGGGTCGAGGTGCCGGTGGCGCTCGCCATGACCTATGGCGCCCCGTCGCTGGCCGATGGCTGGCAGGCCCTCAAGGCCCAGGGGGTCAACCGGGTGATCCTGCTGCCGCTCTATCCCCAGTATTCGGTCAGTACCACCGCCTCGGTGTTCGACGCCTGGGCCAGGGCGATGAAAACCGAGCGCAATCTGCCGGTGGTGCGGCTCATCCGCGATTACCATGCCCACCCGGAGTACATCCAGGCGCTGGCCATGAGCGTGCGTCGCCACTGGGAGCAGCACGGCCAGGGGGAGCATCTGCTGATGTCCTTCCACGGCATTCCCGAGCGCTACGAGCGGGAAGGGGATCCTTATGGTCATCAGTGCAGGCGCACCGCCGCCCTGCTGGCGGAGGCGCTGGGGCTGGCCCCGGAGCAGTGGACCGCGAGCTTCCAGTCCCGCTTTGGCAAGGAGGAGTGGCTCAAGCCCTACACGGACCTGACCGTGGGCGAATTGCCCTCTCGCGGCGTCAAGCGGCTCGATGTCATCTGCCCGGCCTTCTCGGCGGATTGCCTCGAGACCCTGGAGGAGATCCAGGTGCAGAACCGGGAGATCTTCATGGCCGCCGGTGGCGAGCAGTTTGAATACATCCCAGCCCTCAACAGCGATCAGGCCCATATCCGAATGATGGTTTCCCTCATCTGTCGCGAGCTGGCATGATGACCGTTCTCATCCGGTGCCCGACGTGGCGGACGTTCGGATTCAACGATAAAGGAGTGTCCTGATGATGCATATCACGCTGATTTACGCCGGCCTGCTCGGGCTCTTGTTTCTGCTGCTCTCCTTCTGGGTGGTCAAGCGCCGCGCCCAGTTCAGGGTGATGATAGGGGAGGGGGAAGCCCCCGAGATGCTGGCCGCGATCCGCGCCCACGGCAACTTTGCCGAGTACGTGCCCCTCACCCTGCTGCTGATGGCCCTGTGCGAACTGGCGGGGGTCGGGGCGCTCTGGCTGCACCTGGGCGGTGTGCTGCTGGTGGTGGGGCGCATCCTGCATGCCATCGGCATCCAGATCCCCAGGGCTCCCAACATGCCGCGCCTCTTCGGCACCCTCTTCTTCTGGCTGTCGCTGGGGATGTTCTCGGTGCTGGCCCTGGTGCAGGGGCTCTCGGCAAGCTGAATGTCATCCCGCAACACCACCCCGCCACGGGGTGGTTTTTTGTGGCAGCCAAGTCAAACGTTTTCCTCGCAAACCCTTGTCTATACTGACCTCAAAATTCAATCGTGCGACTTTTCGGCGTGGTGGATTGTGTTAAAATCCCGCCCCTCTTTTCCCCAGAGCACAGAAGATTGCCATGAAATTTCCCGGTCAGCGCAAGTCCAAACACTACTTCCCGGTCGACAGACGTGATCCCCTGATCCCGCAGAACTCCCAGCTCACCGAACTGGGCAAGGCCTATGTAGTGGGCATCGATCAGACTCTGGTGGATATCGAAGCCCATGTGGATGAAGACTTCCTGAACCGGTACGGCCTGAGCAAGGGCCACTCCATGCTCATCTCCGACGAGGTGGCGGAGCTGGTCTACGACGAGCTCAAGGCCAACAACATGGTGGTGAGCGAATTTGCCGGCGGCACCATCGGCAACACCATGCACAACTACTCCGTGCTGGCGGACTCCCACTCCATCCTGCTTGGCGTCATGAGCCAGGACATCCGCATCGGCAGCTATGCCTACCGCTATCTGTGCAACACCTCCTCCCGGGTCAACCTCGACTACCTGCAGCCGGTGGACGGCCCGGTCGGGCGCTGCTTCACCTTCATCACCGAAGGGGGAGAGCGCAGCTTTGGCATCAACGCCGGCAAGATGGATCACCTGGATGTGGACCACATCCCCGAGACCATCATTAAGGAGGCCTCGGCCCTGGTGATCACCGCTTACCTGGTGCGCGGCGCCGACGGCACCCCCATGAAGGAGGCCGCCATGGCCGCGGTGCGCTATGCCCGCGAGGCCGGGGTGCCCGTGGTGCTGACTCTGGGCACCCGCTTCGTCATCGACGAGAATCCCCAGTGGTGGCGCGATTTCATCAGCGAGAACGTGACCGTGCTCGCCATGAACGAGGACGAGGCGGAGGCCCTGACCGGGATAAAGGATCCCCTCGGCGCGGCCGACAAGGCGCTGGACTGGGCGGACATGGTGCTCTGCACCGCCGGCCCCATCGGCCTCTACATGGCGAGCTACACCGACGAGGACTACAAGCGCGAGACCACCCACACCCTGCTGCCCGGCGTCATCCCCGAGTTCAACATGTACGAGTTCAGCCGCCCCATGGCCCGGGACAAGTGCCGCAAGCCTGCGCGTATCTACTCCCACATCTCCCCCTACATGGGCGGCCCGGAGAAGATCAAGAACACCAACGGGGCAGGGGACGGGGCGCTGTCCGCCGTGCTGCACGACATGGTGGCGAACGCCTACCACCGCATGAACGTGCCGAACTCCGCCAAGCATCTCTCGGAATTCCTGACCTACTCCTCTCTGGCCCAGGTGTGCAAGTACGCCAACCGGGTGAGCTACGAGGTGCTGGCCCAGAGCAGCCCGCGCCTCTCCCGCGGGTTGCCGGAGAAGGAAGACAGCCTGGAAGAGGTGTACTGGGAGCGGTGATACCTCTTCCTGTCGACCACGAGAAAGGGTGCCACTGGGCACCCTTTCTTGTTTTTGGGGCTGGATCATGTTTTTGGCATCGCTTTTGCTGACATCGTGGACAGCCCGCGTCGCGGCGGCATACCTTGTGTTAAGGATATGTAGCTGCTGCGGGGCGAGGGTATGTTGAGACAATGGAGTATCGGTCGGCGTCTGTCGCTGGTGACCCTGATGGTGCTGGCGCTGCTGGGACTGTTGCTGTTCTTCTGCCTGCAGATCTATCAGCAGGGGCTGATGGGTGAGAAGAGCCGCCAGACCCAGGCCCAGGTGGAGACCGCCTACAGCCTGGTGGCGGGGCTGGAAGCCAGGGTGCGCAAGGGGGAGCTGGACGAGGCGAGCGCCAAGGCCGAGGCGCTGGCGCTGATCAAGGGGTTGCGTTACGGCAACGATGACTACTTCTGGATCAACGACAGCCACCCCACCATGGTGATGCACCCCATGAAACCCGAGCTGGACGGCAAGGATCTCTCCGGGGTGGAGGACAAGCAGGGGCTCAGGCTGTTCGTCGCCTTCGCCGATCTGGCGCGGGCCCAGGGCGCGGGGGAGGTGGCCTACTACTGGCCCAAGCCGGGGGTGGACGAACCGGTACGCAAGATCTCCTACATCAAGCGCTTCGCCCCCTGGGACTGGATCATCGGCACCGGCGTCTATGTGGACGACGTCGAGGCCCAGTACCGGGAGGTGCTGCACACCCTGCTGGGGATCGGGCTGGTGCTGGCCCTCCTGCTGTTTGCCGTGGTCGGCCTCATTGTGCGCAGCATCGTCGTGCCCCTCTCCCGCTCGGTCTCGGCCCTTGGCAACATCGCCAGGGGGGAGGGGGATCTGCGGGTACGTCTGCCAGAGTCTGGGCGTGACGAGCTGAGCCAGCTCAGCATCAACTTCAACCTCTTCGCCAGCCAGATGGCGCAGCTGGTGGCCCGCAGCCAGCAGATAGCGGATCAGAACCGGGTGCATGCCCACCAGCTGGCCGAGGTGGTGGAGCGTACCGGCGCCATCGTCACCGGCCAGGAGCAGGATACCCTGCGGGTGGCCAGCGCCATGGAGCAGATGACGGTGAGCAGCCGCGAAGTGGGCCAGCACGCGGCCCAGGCCGCCGATGCGGCGGACTCGGCCCTCAATCTGGCCCAGCATGGCCGCGAGGTGGTGGTCCAGACCCGGGAGTCCATCAGCCAGTTGGCGGACGAGATGGTGGAGACGGTACAGGCGGTGAGCCGCCTCGAGCAGGAGACTCAGCAGATTGGCTCCGTGCTCGACGTCATTCGCGGGGTGGCGGAGCAGACCAACCTGCTGGCCCTCAACGCCGCCATTGAAGCGGCACGGGCCGGGGAGCAGGGGCGCGGCTTTGCGGTGGTCGCCGACGAGGTGCGTACCCTGGCGACCCGCACCCACAGCTCCACCGACGAGATCCGGCAGATGATCCAGCGGCTGCAGGAGGGGGCCGGCAAGGTGGTCAGCGGCATCAGCCAGTTGCAGCAGCTCTCCCGCGCGACGGCGGACAGGGCCGGCGATGCGGATGTCGCCATCAATGCCATCGATGGATCCGTCCACACCATTACTGCCATGAATGGGCAGATTGCCACGGCGGCGGCGGAGCAGAGCCGGGCGGCGGAGGAGATCAACCAGCGGCTGGTGGCCATCACCCAGCTGGCGGCGGATGCCCTGGCCCAGAACCGGCTGACCGAGCAGGCATCCGGGCAACTGGCGCTGGCCTGCGACGAGCTGGGGGCCCTGGTGGCGAAATATCGCATCTGACGGCCTTTATCCCCGCTTTTTCGGGATAAGGCTTGAGTCTGGGGGGCTTTTGGGACACCATCTGCCCCATTCTCGGCCAGCCCTGGCCGACAGCCTGCCATTGCTTTGCAAGAGAGAGACCCCATGAGCAAACTAACTGACAATCTTGACGCCAATTTCCAGCTGTTCATCGAAGAAGTCCGCGAGTCGGGTCAGGTGTGGGGTCTGCGCTACGGTGAAGACTGGGTGGTGTGCCGCTCCGCCGAGTTCGAAGATGCGGACGTGATGCCGCTCTGGTCCGCCGAAGGGGATGCCCGCCTGCACTGCGTGGACGAGTGGGCGGATTACGAGCCGGAAGTGATCGAGCTCGAAGAGTTCCTGGACATCTGGATCAACGATCTGGACGAGGACGACGTGTTGGTCGGCCCGAACTGGAACGCCGATCTGGAAGGTCAGGAGCTCGAGCCCATCGAGCTGGCCAAGGCGCTGGTGGAACTGGACGCCTGAGTCAGCCGACCTGCCGGATTGTGATGAACCGGCCCCCTTCGGGGGGCCGGTTTTTTTATGGCCGCCATGGGCCATGAAAGGCGATTTGCCTTTGCACCCGTCCCGGGGATGGGTCATCATCAACCCTTTGCCGATCGGGAGGTGCCATGTTTGTCTTTGACGTGACCACGAAGGCGGGGGCGCAGGGGAGGATCCAGGTGCAGGCGCTGGACTGGAGCCAGAGCGGCCCGGTGAGCTTTCAGTGTGACAGCGACGAGCTGGCCCTGGTGCTGCTGAGCGGGTGCCGCTGCGATGCCGTGGGGTACTTCAATCTGCTGGGGGGCTGCAAGCCGCTCTATGTGGAGCAGTGGCTCACCTATTTGCAGGAGCGTGGCCAGCTGGAGAAGGTCACGGCCCGCCAGGAGAGCCCGTCCCAACCCGATTACCTGACCCGGGCCGGGCTGGCGGATGACGAGCTCAATGCCCTGCTCGGCCAGATCTACAAGGTGGCCGGGTTCAACCGCCTGCAGATCAACCGCTACCTCAAGCATCGCCACAACCCGACCATGCTGGCGACCCGTTACGATCAGAAGGAGCTGGAGCGTTATCGCCAGCTCAACGACATCATTCTGACCCTGTTGAAGCTGAAACCGTCTCCGTGAAGATCCCCATCTGACCGATCTCCGGCCCCAGCTCCTGGGGTCGGGCGATGAGGTAGCCCTGCAAGCCGTCCACATACATGCTCTGCAGCATCTGCTTCTGGCCTATCTGTTCCACCCCTTCCGCGATCACCAGGCAGCCCATGCGATGGGAGACGTCGACGATCATCCGCACGAACTGCTGATTGGTGAGATCCTGCTCCAGCTCGGTGATGAGACCGGGGTCCAGCTTGATGTAGTCGGGTTTGAGCTCGCGAAACAGGCTGAAGGAGCCGATCCCCTTGCCGAAGTTGCAGATGGCCGAGCGGCTGCCGTGGCGCCTGAGCAGCTCGAACAGCCGCCTGGACCCGGTCAGGTTGCGCTCCAGGTGCTCCTCGTCGAGCTCGAACACCAGGTTGGCCCCGATGTCGGGGTCTTTTTGCAACTGGTGATCCAGCCAGATGAGAAAGGCGCTGTTTTGCAGCAGGGAGCCCGGCAGGTTGAGACCCCATCGGCTGTTGTGGCCTCCGAAGGCGCGGTATTGGCGGATGACGTGGCGGATCACCATCTGGGTCAGGCGCAGTACCATGTCCAGCCGCTGCGCCATGGCGAGCAGGGTATCACTTGGCAGCACGGTGCCGTCGCTGCTGCAAAAGCGGGGATAGATCTCGTGATAGGCGAGCATGCCGCGATGCAGGGGCTGGATGGGCTGGCAGGTGAAGTTGACGCTCTCCTGCTCCAGCAGATCGGTCAGCACCTGGGTCCAGTGACGCTGACCCTGCACCTCGACCACCTCGTCGTTCTGCTGGATGGCCCAGCCATTGACCACCTCTGTCTGGGCGCGGGCCAGCGCGAGATCCGCCCGGGCCAGAATGGCTTCTATCTTCTGCTCGCTGCTCAGGCGGGTCATGCCCGAGTAGGCGGCGCTCTCGAGCTCGTGATCGTGCTGATAGCGATCGAAGGCGAGCTTCAGATCCCGTCCCAGCAGATGGGGCGGGATCTGGGCCAGGGGGGGCAGCAGGACGGCAAAATCGGCCCCCGAGATGCGATAGACCCGGTGGCCCGGGAAGCGGCTGACGGTGTGGCTGATGAGGGCGGCGATGTCCCGGATGTAGGCATCCCCGGACTGGAAGCCGCGCTGGGCGTTGAGGGTCCCGAGCTCGGTGGCGCGGATGAGCACCAGGATGGCGGTCTGGGTGTTTTCCTGTTGCAGCAGCTCGGTCAGATCGCGCCGGAAGGCGTGGCGGTTGCCAAGGCCCGTCATCTCGTCCCGGGTCGCCTGATTGTGCAATTCGGTGATCTGGCGGTGGGCATCGATCTCGGCCTCATTGAAGGACGCAAGGAGCTGGCGCAGAGTCGTTTGTGCCTGTACGCTGTCGAGCATGGCGGGATCCCGCTGCTGCAGCGCCAGCAGCCAGCGTTGCTCCTGCCTCGCCTTTTCCCCACGGCGCACGCTGTGGGTGAGAAAGAGCAGCAGGGCGAATCCCGTCAGGGTGGTCATCAGGACCAGCAGCAGGGTGAGCGGTGAGGCGGGGGGGGCGAGCAGCACTCCCTGCAACAGCAGCATGGGAATGCAGACCAGTGCGCTGACCAGCAGCAGGTTTCCCTCATGTTTATTCAACATCGTTTCATCCTTGATGATGTTCATGATGTAGAAATTCTAACCAAGTCGCTGGCGCAAAACATGAGTACTCACGCAACTCCACGATAAAGCGCCGGCGGAATGCAACTAAATGTGAGTGAAAACACTTTCATGGTCTGTAAAAAAAGCGAAGATGGGTTGAAAACAGCCCCAACAGAGCAGAGGTAGATATGTTGCTAGAACCCGTAGACACCGCCAAAGCACGGCAACTATTGAATCAGAGTATGGCCTTGGTGCTCGCAGGGGGACGGGGCAGCCGCCTGAAGCAGTTGACCGATAACCGCGCCAAGCCCGCCGTCCACTTTGGCGGCAAATTCCGTATCATCGACTTCGTGCTCTCCAACTGCATCAACTCCGGCATCCGCCGGGTGGGTGTGGTGACCCAGTACAAGTCCCACAGCCTGTTGCGCCACCTGCAATCGGGCTGGTCTTTCCTGCGCTACCAGATGAACGAGTTCATCGACTTGCTGCCCGCCCAGCAGCGGGTGGACGAGGTGCATTGGTATCGCGGCACCGCAGACGCCATCTACCAGAACGTCGACATCATCCGTGACTACGGTCCCAAGTACATCGTGGTGCTGGCGGGGGATCACATCTACAAGATGGACTACGCCGCCATGCTGCTGGATCACGTGCGCCTCGGTGCCAAGGTGACGGTGGCCTGTATCGAGGTACCACGCTGCGAGGCATCGGCCTTCGGCGTGATGGACATCGACGAGCAACGCAAGATCCGCGCCTTCGTGGAGAAACCGGCCAATCCGCCCGCCATGCCGGGCTGCGAGGATCGCTCGCTGGCCTCCATGGGCATCTACATCTTCGAGGCGGAGTACCTCTACCAGTTGCTGGAAGAGGACATCCACAACCAGGAGTCCAAGCACGACTTCGGCATGGACGTGATCCCGCGCATCGTGGGGGAGGGCAAGGCCTTTGCCCACCCGTTCAACATGTCCTGTGTCGGGGCCAAGGAGGGGCAAAAACCCTACTGGCGCGACGTGGGGACCCTGGATTCGTTCTGGGAGGCGAACATGGACCTTGCCTCCGTGGTGCCCGAGCTCGACATTTATGACGAGAACTGGCCCATCTGGACCAGCCAGAACATGTCGCCCCCGGCCAAGTTCGTGCAGGACAGAAACGGCCAGCACGGCATGACCATCAATTCCATGTTTGCGGGGGGCTCCATCGTGAGCGGCTCCTTCGTGCTCAACTCGGTGTTGTTCACCAACGTGCGGGTGCACTCCTTCTGTACCCTGGATCAGGCGGTGATCTTCCCCGGGGTCGAGATCGGGGCTGGTTGCCGCTTGCGCCGGGTGGTGGTGGACAAGGGGTGCAAGCTGCCAGACGGCCTGGTGGTGGGGGAGAACGCGGACGAGGATGCACGCCGCTTCTACCGCTCCGAGCAGGGCATCGTGCTGGTGACCAAGCCGATGCTGGCCAAGCTCGGCTAACCTCGTCGACACAGACAAAAAAAGGGAGCCCTGGGCTCCCTTTCTATTGGTGGTCGATTTATTTCTCGCTGACCAGGGCCTTGCCGGCCATCACCATGGCGGTGCCATGCTTGCCACCGGCGGCGGTCACTTGCGGGACGCCATCTTCGTCGGTGTCGCTGCCGGCACCCTCGATGACGTTCTCGCCGGAGTCGCCGATCCACTCGGCCATCTGCATGCCGCCGTTGACGGTGCCGCGGAACCAGCTCACGTAGCGCTGGGTCAGCTGTGCCAGCTCCAGCTCGGGTGCCTTCTCGGCCCCTTCGTTGCGCAGGTTCAGCATGGCAGAGCGCAGGGCGCCGGAGATGGCGGCCTGGGTCCAGGGGGTGTATTCACCCTGCTTGCCGACGAGCCAGGTTCCGGCCTTGGCATTGAAGTAGGCCTTGTCGGCGGCGATGAAGAGCTCGCGCGCCGCGGTGCGGTACTTGGCATCCGAGGTGGCCAGGAAGGCGGCGGTCAGGCCGCGGATGGCGGCGAACTGCGCGTCGATGGACTGACCGGCGTCAAGCTTGCCGCCCAGGGTCAGACCGTCATGGACCAGGCCGTTCTTGCCCTTGAGGTTGGCGAGGATGAAATCGGCCTGCTTGCGGACCAGTGCGATCGCCTGCTCACCCTGCGGGGTCTTGAGGTTCAGCTCGCCATTGTCACCGGCGGCGTAACCCACCGGCAGCGCATCCTGGGCGCGCTGGAAGATCTGCAGGGCGACCAGGGCGTAGGCGGCGTCGAAGGTGGTGACGTGCCCGGCCTGTTTGCCAGCCTGCCAGCTGTCGACCAGGGTGCCGGCCTTGGGCTCGAAGTGCAGGGCCAGCAGGTTCTTGAAGGTGAGGTTGGAGAGGTTCAGGGCCAGGGAGAAGGCATCGCTGCCCGCCACCGCCTTGCCCAGATCGTTGGTCTGGTTGGCAGCCGGAGCGGCGGCGAACGGGGCACCGTCAAACACGGCGTGGAAGGCCGGGTTCTGATTGGTGTTGGCCGTGCGCTGATCGCTGAAGGCGTAGAACTCGGAGAGGGGCCACAGCAGCATCCAGGCGTCGCGCAACTGGGCGGAGCCGTCCACGACCTCCAGCTTGCCGATGGCACCGGCGTCGTTCTTGCTGGTCTCGGTCACCTTCACCTTATGAGGGAAGTAGACAACCCCCTTGGCCGGATCGTACTGCGGGGTGATTTTGGCGCCCAGGGTCTTGCCGTCAAAGCCGAGCTGACCTTGCAGGATGGCGAGCTTGTCGATGGACTGCTCGGTCAGCATCATGCCGTTGAAGCCGTCGGCGGCAGAAACCCCCAGCTTGTGCTTGCCGTCCTGATCCATGGTGGCGGACGCGGCTTCCACCTCTTCATCGGTCTCGGCTACGTGCATGCCGCCCAGGAAGTCCTGGGACCACATCACTTCCTTGAGCAGGATGCCGCCTACGGCGGCCGGGACCAGCAGGTTGTCACTGCCGCTCCAGCGCAGGGTGGCGTAGTCGCGGAAGTAGGCGGGGACCTGGGTCTTGACGCTCTTCTCGTTGCCCTTGGCGGTCTTGATGGTGATCTGGTCACCGTTGACCGGGGTGGCGTTTACGGCCTGGGCGAACTCCGGGTTGGCGGAGGCGTAGGGCAGGGAGAGGGGATACATGCCCTGGGGAATTTCATCGGCGGGGAAGCCGACGGCCTCGGCCATGGCCAGTACCCGTTTGCCCAGGTCGGCCAGGGTGCCGCCACGGGCCTGGTTTTGCGGCCCGTTTACCAGATGGGGGCCCATGCCGGACTGGTAGTTGAGGGCGTACATCGCCTCTTCGGAGTATTCATAGGATTCGATGCCGGCGGCGAAGTCGAACGGGGTCGGCTCGTCGGCGCGGTTGGCGTCCAGCACATCCAGATCCAGACCAAGGGCCTCGGCCAGCGGCTCGCCGGAGAGCTCGAATTCGGTGTAGGCCAGCATGTTGGCGGCGGTGTTGAACGTCTTGTCCTCCACCTTGACGGCAGCCTGTGCGGCGCTGCTGAGGAGTGCGCAGGCGATCGCCTGCACCAGTACGGTTTTTCTCATGTCCTTCTCACCATATTGTTGATTTTATTATGACGCTTCTCATGAATCTAAATGAGAATGGTGTGCATTATGGGGCAAAGGGCGGGGCTTGAGAAGAAAAAAACCGCGCCCCGGTGGGGTGAAGAGGAGAGGCGCGGCGGCAGGTGTCACATCAGTTTGAAGGGGATGACCAGTCGGCCCGGCTCCACCTTGAGGGCTTCGACCTTCTCCTTGATCCGCGCCTCGTTCTGGCGGCTGCCATCGAGCCGGTAGACGGGGGTCTGGGAGAGGAACAGGGAGAGGGACTGGTTGAAGGTGGGCAAGAGCGGGGAGAGGGCGGTGCCCACGTCCGCCGGCTCGGTCTTGACGGAGAGCAATTCGAGATCGCGCAGATAGATGGCGCCCTGCTCGGCCACATAGTCCGGGCGTGCCCGCAGGGAGAGGCGGATCTTCATCTGCTGGCTGCCAAGGGGGCTCGCCACCTGCAGCTCGCCGGCGGCATCCAGCTCGACCTTGTCGGCCTGGCTGCGGCCGATGCGGCTTTGCATGTCATCGAGTCGGATCTTGCTCGACATGATGCCGGGGATCCCCAGCTGTTTCTCGAAGGCGACTCGCTCCTTGAGGTACTGGTTGATCTCCCCTTCGCTGACGCTGTACTGGGTCAGCGAGCAGGCCGCCAGCAGCAGGGCGAAGGGAAGCAGAAGCAGGTGTTTCAACATGGGAGGGTTCCATTTTCGGGGCTGTCACAAGAGGTGGCGCCATCTTAGAGGCAAAGCGGGTTGGCCGCCAGTGGGGCCGCCCTGACCGGTTTCTGTCGCATCCCCCATATGGGGATGGCAATCCGTTTTCATTCGAGTAGCTATTTCCCTTCACCGCCAGCAGGCCCGCCCTGGCGTCATCCCCGACATACCCACAGACAAGCTCCTGTTTTAACGATGCAAAATCCCATTGACCCCGCGATTTCAAAGCGAGTATTTTACCGCCGCACAAAGTCAAACTGATAATCATTATCATTTTGAATCTTTTTTGAGGGTGTAACGTGAATACTCGTGTAATGGACAATGGCGCACCTGCCGAGGCGGAAACCCCGCCTGATTTCTTGTTTACCTCGGGGCAGGGCACGATCAGTGCCACTGACCTGGGCCAGTCCATCACCACCCCCGCCTGCGAGTGGCCCCTGCTGGCACAGCAGATAACCCTGGCCCTCGATGCCGCCAAGGCTGCCGGCCAGAGCAACCCCCTGCTGATCGGTGCCTTCGCCTTCGACCCGGCAGAGGCCTCTTGCCTCTATGTGCCCGGCCGCTATAAGCGGGGCGAGAAACTGGCCCCGACAGAGCCGTCATCGGTGACAGCGGCTGAGCAGGCCCCCGAGGCCAACCGGGTCATCTCGGTGCAGAGCACCCCGCCGGCCAGCGAATTTCAGGCCTCGGTCAGCGCGGCGCTGGATGCGTTTGCACAAGGTCGGCTGTCCAAGGTGGTGCTGTCGCGCAAGCTGACACTCACCCTGCATCAGCCCGCCGACCCTAAGCGGGTGATGACCCGTCTGATGGCCCAGAATCCCTACGCCTTCCACTTCTCCCTGCCGCTTGGCCAGGGCCGCCGCCTGCTCGGTGCCAGCCCGGAGCTGCTGCTGCGGGTCAGCGGGGGAGAGGTGTTCACCCATCCGTTGGCGGGCTCCGCCAGACGGGCGAGCGAACCGGCGCAAGACGAGATGGTGGCCCGGGATCTGCTGGCTTCTCGCAAGGATCAGCATGAACACAAGTTGGTGATCGACGAGATCCGCCGGGTGCTGACCCCTCACTGCCGCGAGCTGGCGATCCCGTCCAGCCCCTCGCTGATGAGCACGGATACCCTCTGGCATCTGGGCACTCCCATCGCCGGCCGGCTGCACGGCGGCGAGGCGTCGGTGCTCTCCTTGGCCTGTCAGCTTCATCCCACCCCGGCCCTGTGCGGTTATCCCACCGAACTCGCCCGCCAGTTTATCCGCGAGCAGGAGCCCTTCCGGCGCGCCCTGTTCAGCGGCATCGTCGGCTGGTGCGACAGCCAGGGCAACGGCGAGTGGGCCGTGGTGATCCGCTGCGGCGTGCTCGATGGCCATCAGGTCGAGCTGTTCGCCGGCGCCGGTATCGTCGCGGGCTCGGATCCTGCGATGGAGTGGGCCGAGACCGGCACCAAGCTGGGGACCATGCTCAAGGCCCTGGGCCTGGATTTGGAGGTGGCGCAATGACGCAGCTTCAATATCTGGGCTGGCCGAGTGGGCTGCCAAATCTGAAAGCCCTGGATCTGAGTCCGGAGGTGGCGCAATGACCCAGTCCAACCGCTTCCTGCCCTATACCCGCTGGCCCGATGCCTTGGCCCGGCACTACCGCGCCAAGGGCTATTGGCGCGGCGAGCCGCTGACCGCCATGCTGGCGCGTCAGTGTGAGCTGGCCCCCGACGCCGAGGCCATTCTCTGCGGCGAGCGCCGCTTCAGCTATGGCGAGCTGGACGCCGCCTCGAGCCGGCTGGCCGAAAATCTGGCCCGCCACGGCCTGGGGGTGGGGGATACCGCGCTGGTGCAGCTCCCCAACGTGGCCGAGTTCTATCTGGTGTTCTTTGCCCTGCTCAAGGCCGGCATCGCGCCGGTCAACGCGCTCTTTAGCCACAACCGGCTGGAGCTCCTCTCTTATGCCGAGCAGATCACACCGCGCCTCTTTATCGGCTCGCTCGCCCATCCGCTGTTTGCGAGCAAGGGGCGCGAGAGCGAGCTGCTGACAACCATAGGCGCCGAGCTGGTGCTGCTGGATGGCGATGGGGGGGAGCTGGGGCTGACCCGCTGGTTGGCGAAGGGGGCTGAGGGTGAGCCGGTGAAATCTAGCCCGACCCCGGCAGACGAGGTGGCCTTCTTCCAGCTCTCCGGTGGCAGTACCGGCACCCCCAAGCTCATCCCGCGCACCCACGACGACTACCTGTACAGTGTGCGCCGCAGCAACGAAATTTGTGGCCTCGGCGCCCATACCCGCTATCTGTGTGCCTTGCCGGCCCCCCACAACTTCCCCCTGAGCTCCCCAGGTGCTTTGGGGGTGTTCGAGGCGGGCGGCAGCGTGGTGCTCGCACCCGACCCCAGCCCCATCAGCTGTTTCCCGCTGATCGCCCGTCACCGGGTCAACCTTACCTCGCTGGTGCCGCCGGCGGTCTCGCTCTGGCTGCAGGCCGCGGAAGCGGACCCCGCCGCGCGCACCCAGCTCGAGAGCCTCGACTTGCTGCAGGTGGGTGGCGCCAAGCTGGGGGAGGCGGTGGCCAGCAAGATAGGGCCGCTGCTCGGCTGCCGGCTACAGCAGGTGTTCGGCATGGCGGAGGGGCTGGTCAACTACACCCGGCTGGATGACCCCGACGAAAAGGTCATTCACACCCAGGGCCGCCCCATGAGCCCGGACGACGAGGTGCGCATCCTCGATGAGGCGGGCAACCCGGTCGCTCCCGGCGAGCCTGGCGCCCTGCACACCCGCGGCCCCTATACCTTCCGCGGTTACTACCAAAGCCCGGCCCACAACGCCCGGGTGTTCGATGCCGAGGGCTTCTACTGCTCCGGCGACCTGGTGGTACAGGATGCCGATGGCTACCTCACCGTGGTCGGGCGGCAGAAGGATCAGATCAACCGGGGTGGCGAGAAGATCGCGGCGGAAGAGGTGGAAAACCAGCTGCTGCACCACCCGGCCATCACCCATGCAGCCCTGGTCTCCATGCCCGACAGCGCCATGGGGGAGAAGAGCTGCGCCTTTATCGTCACCACCGAGCCGGGGCTCAAGCCGCTGACCTTGCGCAAGTTTCTGCGCGAGCGCGGGGTGGCGGACTTCAAGCTGCCCGACCGTTTCGAAACCCTGGATGCCCTGCCCATGACGGCGGTGGGCAAGATTGACAAGCAGGGGCTGCGGGCGCGCATTGCGCACGCCATCGCCGCCAACCAGCCCCTGACAACCGCATAAAACTAAAAAGGAATCATGACGTTATGGCTATCCCAACCCTGAACAATTACGCCATGCCCAGCCAGTGGAAGGCCAACAAGGTCAACTGGTCTCTGGAACCCAAACGCGCCGCCCTGCTGATCCACGACATGCAGGAGTACTTCACCGCCTTCTATGGCGAAAACAGCCCGCTGATTGCGGCGCTCACCGAGCAGCTGGCCGCCGTGCGCAAGCAGTGCAAGGCCCTCGGCATTCCGGTCTTCTACACCGCCCAGCCCAAGGATCAATCCCCTGAAGATCGCGCCCTGCTCAATGACATGTGGGGCCCGGGTCTCAACAAGCGGCCAGAGCAGCAGCAGGTAGTCGCAGCGCTGCGCCCGGAGCGTGACGACACCGTGCTGGTCAAGTGGCGCTACAGCGCCTTCCAGCGTTCCGAGCTGGAGCAGATGCTCAAAGAACTGGGGCGGGATCAGCTGATCATCGGCGGCATCTACGGCCATATCGGCTGCATGATGACCGCCTGCGACGCCTTCATGCGCGACATCCAGCCCTTCTTCCTGGCGGACGGGGTGGCAGACTTCTCCCTGGCCGATCACCAGATGGCGCTCGACTACGTGGCAACCCGCTGCGGCAAGGTGATCCCCTGCGAGGAGGTGCTGGCCCTTGCGCCGGTTGCCGCTTCTGCCGTCCAGAGCAATCCGTTGCTGACGTATGAGGGGCTCAAGGCGCGGCTGCTGAGTCATATCGACGAGGACGAAGATGAGTTTGACCCCGACGAGAACCTCATCGACTACGGTCTGGATTCGGTGCGGATCATGGCCCTGCTCACCGAGTGGCGCGCCGCCGGGGTGGAGCTCGGCTTCGTGGATCTCGCCAAGCTGCCGACCCTCAACGGTTGGTGGCGCCTCATCGAGGCCAGGCTGGCAGCCCAGGCGCTGGAGGTGACCCCATGAACCGCTTCCCCTTGACCATCCCCCAGCAGGGGCTCTGGTCCGGACATCTGCTCAATGACGACAAGGCGATGTTCAACACCGCCGAGTGCATCGCCTTCGACGGCAAGGTCGAGGCGGCCGTGCTGGTCACGGCCCTTGCCAAGGCGGTGGGGGAGTGCGAGGCGCTCAAGGGCCACTTCGAAGACGATAAGGAGGCGGTCTGCTTCGTCTCGCATGAGCTGCCCCTGGCCTATGAAGAGGTCTCCCTCGAGCGCGATGACGAGACGCTGACCCGCGCCTGGGCCTGGGCCGATCTGCGCCGCCCGTTCGAGCTGACCCAAGAGGCGCCCTGCCGTTTCGCCCTGCTGCGCGGCCCCGGCCGCGATTATCTCTACAGCTGCGTGCACCACATCGCCCTCGACGGTTTTGGCACCACCTTGCTGTTCCAGCGCATCGCCGAACTGTATGCAGAGGGGCTGGCCGGTGAGATGAACTCCCCATCGCCCTTCGGCTCGTTGGCTGAAGTGCTGGCCGAAGAGGCGAGCCGCGAGCAGAGCGGCAAGAACGCCGCCGCCCGCGCCTTCTGGCAGGAGCAGCTGCAAGGCTGGCCCGAGGTGAAGTCCTTTGGCGAGACCCGCGCACCGATTGCCGCCGAATTTATCCGCGAGAGCCGTCCGCTGCCGGCGGCGCTCTGGCAATCCCTGACCGGCTTTGCCGACGAGCACAAGCTGGGCTGGCCCGATCTGCTGCTGGCCGGCCTCTCGGCCCAGCTGTCGCTGTCGAGCGGCCAGGATAAGACCCTGCTCGGCCTGATGATGATGAACCGCATCGGCTCGGCGTCCCTGACCGTGCCCTGCATGCAGATGAACATTACCCCCCTGGCTCTCGCGCTTGGTGAAGAGCTGGATCTGGCGGGAGCCGCCGGCGCCGTGGCCAAGGCCAAGCGCGGGGTGCGCAAACACCAGCAC
This sequence comes from Aeromonas sp. Prich7-2, assembly GCF_017939255.1. Taxonomy (NCBI): domain Bacteria; kingdom Pseudomonadati; phylum Pseudomonadota; class Gammaproteobacteria; order Aeromonadales; family Aeromonadaceae; genus Aeromonas; species Aeromonas sp. Prich7-2. The sequence continues at coordinate 74,250 of NZ_JAGKRI010000025.1, read as the reverse complement.
TACCGCTACGAGCTGCTGCGTCGCGACCTTGGCCTGGTGGGGGGCGACAAACGCCTGTTCGGCCCGCTGGTCAACATCATGCCGTTCGATCACGCTCGCCGCTTCGGGCCGCTATCTGCCCATATTCTCAACATCAGCGCCGGCCCGGTGGAGGATCTCACCATCGAGGTGCAGGTCGGCGTCGATGGTCAGCCCAGACTGGATCTGGACGCCAACCCCGGCTGCTACTGTCAGGCGGATCTGGCAGCCATCGCCGATACCCTGTTTGCCCTGCTGGGACGCTGGCTGGCCGAGCCCGCCCAGACCCTGGGGACGCTCAAGGCCGACTGGCTGGCGGAGCAGCGGGCCAGGGCCCTGATCGCCGGCCCCACCCATGAAGTGATCAAGACGCGGCCTGTGCTGGAGGCGCTCTGCCACTTCGCCGCCCAGACCCCGGACAAGATTGCCTTGATTCAGCGCACGGCGCAGGGAGAGGCCCGCTTCAGCTACGAGGCGCTGCTGGCCAGAGCCGAACAGATGGCGGCCGCCTTGCAGGCCGAAGGCGTCGCCCCCGGCGACAAGGTGGGGGTCATGCTGGCCCGCACCCCCCAGGCCATCTTCGCCCAGCTGGCGGTGCTGCTGGCGGGCGCCGTCTATGTGCCCCTCGATCCCGAGCAGCCGCTGGAGCGCCAGGGCCATATTCTGCGGCTGGGGGAGGTCAAGACCCTGATCACCCAGGCCGAGTACCGCCACAAGCTGGCCAGCCTGTTTGAGGGGCGCACCCTGCTGGCGGGGGATCTGGTGAGTGGCGATCGGCTCAACCAGCCGGCCGCCGGTCGCGCCGTCGCCTACCTGATGTTCACCTCGGGCTCCACCGGCCTGCCCAAGGGGGTGGCGGTGAGCCACGGCGCCCTGGATCACTTCGCCGCTGCGGCCCGCTGCCGCTATCACCTCGATGAAGACGCGCGGATGCTGCAATTCGCCCCCTTCAACTTCGACGCCAGCATCGAGGAGGTGTTCGCCACCTTGAGCGCCGGTGCCACCCTGGTGCTGCGCACCGACGCCCTGCTCGAATCCATGCCCGCCTTCGCGGCCGGGGTGGAGCAGATGGGGATCACCCACCTCGACCTGCCTACCGCGTTCTGGAACGAGTGGGTGGTGGCGCTGACGGCGGGCCAGGCCCATATTCCTGCCGGGCTTACCACCGTCATTATCGGCGGCGAGGCGGTCTACCCCGAGCAGTTGGCCCAGTGGCAGCGCCAGGGCCGCTCCGATGTGCGCCTCTTCAACACCTACGGCCCCACCGAAACCACAGTGGTGGTGACCACCCAGGAGCTGCAGCGGGAAGACCCGAGCCAGGCCCAGTTGCCCATCGGCCTGCCGCTGCCCGGCATGCAGGCGCTCATTCTGGGGGCGGGGGAGCAACCCGCCGAGGAGGGGGAGCTGGTGCTGCTCGGCCCGCAGCTGGCCAACGGCTACGTGGGGGACGTGCAAGGTAGTTTCGATACCCTCCGTGTTGGGGCGGAGCAGATGCCTGTCTACCGCACCGGCGATCGGGTGCGATTGGTGGATGGCCGGCTGGTCTACCTTGGTCGGCGCGACAACGAATTCAAGATAAGCGGCTATCGCATCCAGCCCGGCGAGGTGGAGGCCCAGCTGCTGGCCCTGCCGGGGGTGGACGAGGCGTGCGTGCAGGGGGTGAGCATCGGCAGCGTGCGCCGGCTGGTGGCCTTCGTGGCGGGGTCGGAGCGCGACAGCCGGGTCATCAAGGCGCAGCTGGCCAAGGTGCTGCCTGCCGCCATGATCCCCACCGACTATCGCCACTATGACCAGCTGCCCCGCACCGGCTCCAACAAGCTGGATCGCAAGGCCCTGCTGGCCGCCTACCAGGCGGGCGGCGAAGCCTTGACCCTGGGCAGCGAGACCGAGAACCGGGTCGGCACTATCTGGCAGCAGATCCTTGGGCTGGCCACCATGGCGCCCACGGACAACTTCTTCGAACTGGGGGGCCAGTCCCTGCAGACCATTCAGATCGTCAACCGGCTCGGCGCCGAGTTCGGGGTGCAGGTCAAGGTCTCCGACGTGTTCGATCACCCGCGCCTGGACGACTTCTGCCGTTTCCTCGACGGCCTGCTTTCCGAGGACGAAGAGAGCGTGGAGATGGTGTGGTGATGGATAAGGAGCAACAAGCAATGGCCTTTGATTTCACTGGCAAGCGGGTCTGGGTGACCGGAGCAGGGCGCGGCATCGGCCGCGAGGTGGCGACGCAGTTCGTGGCAGCCGGCGCCTGTGTGGTGGGGCTGGATCTGGCGTTTCCCGAAGCCGATTACCCCTATGCCACCCGGCTGCTCGATATTGGCGACTCGAAGGCGGTCAACGCCTGCTGCGCAGCGCTGCTGGCAGACGGCGGGCTCGATGTGCTGGTGAACGGGGCCGGAGTGCTGCGCCTCGGCCCCACCGACGCCTTGAGCGATGACGACTGGCACGACTGCATGACGGTCAACGCCAGCGGCGTCTTCTATCTGCTGCGGGCCCTGGTGCCCCACTTCAAGGGGCAGCAGCGCGGTGCCATCGTCACCATCGGCTCCAACGCCGCCCATGTGCCGCGCATGCAGATGGCGGCCTATTGCGCCTCCAAGGCGGCGGTCACCAGCCTGACCCAGACGGTGGGGCTGGAGCTGGCCCCCTTCGGCGTGCGCGCCAACCTGGTGTCGCCGGGCTCGACGGATACCCCCATGCTGCGCGGCATGCTGCCAAGCGAGGAGGCCATGGCCCGCACCATTGCCGGGTTGCCGGAGCAGTTCAAGCTCGGCATCCCCCTGCGCAAGGTCGCCACCCCGGCGGAGATCGCCCATACCGTCCTCTTCCTGGCCTCGGATCTGGCCAGCCACATCACGCTGCAGGATCTGGTCGTCGACGGCGGCGCCACCCTGAGTGCCTGAGGCTTGAGAAACAGATGAACAATATGATTTTGCTGTTGAAACAGCTGGAACGGCAGGGGGTCAAGCTGGCTCTGAACGACAAAGGTCAGCTTATCTCCCAGTCGAGCAAGGAGGCGGTGACGCCGGCCATCGGTGCCACCATCAAGGCCCACAAGGATGAGCTGGTGCGCTGCCTGGCGGCCCGTGCCGCCTTCGAAGAACCTATCGCCGCCGAGGGCGCCCGGCAGGGGCCGCTCTCCTCGTCCCAGAGCGGGCTCTGGTTTATCGAGCAGTACGAGGAGGCCTCCCACCTCTACAATATGCCGGTCTATTTTCGCGTCAAGGGAGAGCTGGACACGGCGGCGCTGGAGTTTGCCTTCGACCACCTGTTTGCCCGCCACCCCAGCATGCGCACCCGCTTCATCAAGGACGAGGCGGGCAGGGGGGCGCAGGAGATCCTGCCCCATACGCCCTTCACGTTGCAGATTGAGGATGTGAGCGCAGAGCCCATTGCCGAGCGCGAGGCCTATGTGGCCCGCCGGGTGCGGGAAGAGATTGGACGCCCCTTCTCCTTGACCCGGGGGGATCTCAGCCGGGTGCACCTTATTCGGCTGGGCAGCCGCGAGCACGTGCTGCTGATCACCCAGCACCACATCATCTCCGACGGCTGGTCGGTCAAGAACATGTTCGCGGATCTCAAGCGCGCCTTTCTTGCCCATCAGAACCGCGAGCCCCTGCAGGTGAGCGAGCTGCCGCTCACCTACATCGACTATGCCCGCTGGTTCAACTCGGACCGTTTTCTCGATTATCACGCCGAGTTCAAGCCGTTCTGGGTCGATCGACTCGGTGGCAGCCCCGAGGTTCACGGTCTGCCGCTCGACAAGCCGCGCCCGGCCCATCAGGACAGCGGCGGCGAGCTGGTCTTCTCCACCATCGAGAGCGACCAGTGGGAGAGCTTCAAGCGCCTCTGCCAACGCCACAGCACCTCCAACTTTATCGGTCTGCACGCCCTGTTTGCCCTGCTGATGGTGCGCCAGAGCGGCGAGAAGGAGGTGGTGATCGGCACCCCGCTCGCCTATCGTGAGCGCCACGAGATCGAGTCGCTGGTGGGCTTTTTCGTCAATACCCTGGTGCTGCGCACTCAACTCAGCGGCAAGCCCAGCTTTGTCGACTATCTGCAGCAGTGCCGGGAGGAGGATCTGGCGGCCTTTGATCACCAGCTCTACCGCTTCGAGGCGCTGGCCGAGGCCATCGGCGCCGATCGCACCACCGCCATCAACCCCATCTTCCAGATCATGCTGGTCTATCAGGCCAAGGTGGACTTCAACGATCTCATCCCCGGCTGCCAGCTGGTGGAGGAGACCTCGCCTGTGCTGCCGGCCAAGACCGACATATCGGTCAAGGTGACCGAGCTGATGGACTCCGTCCGGGTGGACTGGCTGTTTGCCACCGCCCTGTTCGAGCGAGAGACCATCCAGGCTTATGCCGATCGCCTGCTGCACCTGATGCGCGCCGTGGTGGCGGCCCCCGAGACCGACATCTGGCAACTACCGCTGGAAGCGGGCACCGACCAGGCCGCGCTGGCCGCACAGCTTGCCGACTTGCCGCAAGACTACCCGAGCCGCGACACCCTGCTCTGTCATATCGAGCGGCGCGCTATTCAGTTGCCGGACGCGCTGGCGGTGAGCGAGGGCGCGCAATCGTTGACCTATGGCGAGCTGGAGGTGCGTGCCAACCAGTTGGCCCACTGGCTGCAATCCTGTGGCGTTACCCCGGGCGCCGCCATCGGCATCCAGGCCAGACGGGATGTCGCCTTTGCCATCGCACTGCTCGCCTGCTGGAAGGCGGGGGCGGCCTATGTACCGCTCGATCCTGCCTATCCCGCCGAGCGGCTGGCCCATATCCTTGGCGATGCAGCCATCAGCCTGGTGCTGGGTGGCGTGCCGGACCCGCGGCTTGCCGAGGCGCTGGTGGGCACGGGTGCCCAGTATCACAACCTGCACCAGCTGGCGCTGGACAAGATGCCAACCAGCACGCCCGCACTGCCTCGGGACGCCGCCATGCTGGCCCAGATCATCTACACCTCCGGCAGCACCGGCCTGCCCAAGGGGGTCATGGTGGAGCAGGGCAGCCTGGTCAACCTGATGGCGGATCACGGTGATCGCATCGCCATTGATCATAACGGGGCCATGTTCAACTGCATGTCCCTCTCGTTTGATGCCGGCAACATGACCAGCTTGCTGCCCCTGTACTGCGGCGCGGCCCTGCACTTCGGCGAGCCGGGGGAAGGGGTGATCGCTGCCGCCATCAGCAAGGGCGCCAGCCATATGATTTTGCCGACCGCCCTGCTCGCGAACCTGCTGCCACCGGCGGATCTCGGTTCCCTCAAGGCCATCGGCTTTGGCGGCGAGGCGTGCCCGAGCAGCCTGGTGGAGCGTTGGGGAGAGCGGGTGGCGCTATTCAACATGTACGGCCCGACCGAGTGCACCGTCACCGCGCTCTGCGCGCAGCTCACTCCGGGGGCGCCCATCACCATAGGTAGCCCCGTCAACAACCTGAAGGCGCTGATCCTGGACGAGGCGGGTAACCTCTGCCCGGTGGGGGTCCCAGGCGAGCTCTGCCTGGCGGGGCTGGGGCTGGCCTGCGGCTATCTCAATCTGCCAGAGCGTACCCAGGAGGCCTTTATCGAGCTGGCGCTGGCGGAGGATCGTACCCATCGCCTCTATCGCACCGGCGATCGGGCCCTGCTGCGCCGCGACGGCAACATCCAGTATCTGGGCCGGATAGACGAGCAGATCAAGCTGCGCGGCTATCGTATCGAGCCGGGTGAGATAGAGACCCGGCTTGCCGAATTGTGCCCGGTCATCCGCCAGATCAAGGTGGTGGTGCAGGAGGGTCGCCTGCTCGCTTACGCCTGTTTGCAGGCCGGGGCAAGGGAGCCCGACGGCGACGCCCTGCTGCAGCGAGCCGGCGAGTGCCTGCCCGAATACATGGTGCCGGCGCGCCTCTGCTGGCTGCCCGAGATGCCGCTCACCCCCAACGGCAAGCTGGACTTGCGCCGCCTGCCTGCCATCGTCTGGCAGCAGAGCAAGGGCGAGCCGCAAAACGAACTGGAGCAGACCGTGCTCGCCATCTGGCAAGGGGTGCTCAAGCAACCGCTCGGGGTAGAGGATGACTTCTTCCGTCTGGGCGGTGACTCCATCCTCAGCATCCAGCTCACCACCCGGCTGCGGGATGCGGGGCTGCACTGCAGCGTGAAGGACGTGTTCGAAGCCAAGACGGTGCGCCGCCTCTGCCGCCAGCTCGGCCAGCAGCAGGCGGTCAGCCACAGGAGCGAGCAGGGCAGCCTGACCGGCGAGTTCCCGCTCCACCCCATTCAGCACTGGTTCTTCGAGCAGGGCTTTGCCAAATCCGGTCACTGGAACCAGGGGGTGATCCTGCGCCTGCCGGCCGGGGTGGACGATGAGGACCTGCGCGGCTGGCTGAATGCCCTGCGCCAGCACCACGATGCCCTGCGCCTGGCGGTGACCCCGACCGGCCAGCGCTACCTGGCCGAACTGCCATTGCCGCCGCTGCCGACCCTTGATGCCGCCAATCTCGATGAGGCCGAGCTGCAAGCCCGCCTGACCGAGCAGCAGGGAGAGCTCGACCCTGCCAGCGGCCACACTTTGGCCTGGGCCCGCCTGCGGAATCTCTCTCTGGAAGGTGAGCGGGAGGGCGAGACGGTGGAGGGGCTCTTCCTCGCCTTCCACCACCTGGTCATCGATGCGGTCTCCTGGCGCATTCTGGCCGAAGATCTGGCACGGGTGAGCAGGGGCGAGCCGCTGCCCGCCAAGGGCAGCAGCTATCGCCAGTGGGGCGAGGGGCTCGCGGCCTACGCCAAACGGGAAGAGGATCAGCTTGGCTTCTGGCTGGCTCAGGGGGAAGGCAGCCAGGGTCACCTGCTGGAAACGGCGCGCGCCGCCGATGGCCGCGCCGCCGCCAGCCTGCTGCAGCTGAGTCAGGAGACCACGGCCCGTCTCATCGACACCGCCAACCAGGCCTACTTCACCCGGGTGCCCGACCTGCTGCTGGCGGCACTGACTCGTACACTGAGCGAGCAGGGTTATGGCAGCCGTCACTGCGTGATGCTGGAAGGGCACGGCCGTGAGGCCATCGATGCGGAACTGGACGTGAGCCGTACCCTGGGCTGGTTCACCAGCACCTACCCGCTGGCGCTGGCGGATGCCAAGGAGTGGGATGCGCTGGTGTGCGCCACCAAGGAACAGCTGCGCGCCGTGCCGGACAAGGGGGTGGGCTTCAACGCCCTGCGACTGCACCACCCCCGTGGTTGGGCACTGCCCGAAGCCCTGATCGTCTTCAACTACCTGGGGGTCAGCCATCAGGGCGAGGCCGCTCAGCCCTGGCAGCCCCTGCCGCTGGCGCCGGGGGCACCTACGTCCCCTGACAACCTGCCGCGGGAACTGGTCAGTCTGCATGGGGGCGTGTTTGATGGCCGCCTCACCCTGCGCCAGGTCGGCGCCCTCAACCAGCAAGGGAGCGACGCTCTGATGGCGCGGCTGGCGGACAACCTGACGGCGCTGGTGGAGCACTGCTGCAACCTGAAGGCGCCGCGCCATACCCCGAGCGACTTCCCGGGGCTTGACCTCTCGCAAGCTGGGCTCGATCGGGTGCTGGCAGGGCGCGAGGTGGAGACCCTGCTGCCCATGACCTCGCTTCAGCAGAGCATGTTCCATCACAGGGCGCTGCTGCCCCGGGATCACGCCTATCACCTGCAGACCGAAATCGACTATCACCAGCCGCTGGACGTGGCGGTCTACCGTCAGGCCTGGCAGGGGCAGATTGCCCGCTGGCCGGCCCTTCGCAGCGAACTGGTACTGGCGGACGGGGTGGCGCTGCAGCGCATTCTCAAGCACGCCGAGTTGCCATTCCACTATGAGGACTTGTCCGAGGTGGGAAATGCAGAGACACGGGTCCAGGCATACCGCGAGCAGGATCTGGCCCGCCCGATCCCGCTGGAGCAGGCCCCCCTGCTGCGCCTTGCCTGTTTCAAATTGGCCCCCGATCACCACAAGGTGATCTTCAGCGCCCATCACGGCGTGCTGGATGGCTGGAGCGGTCCCGTGTTGCTGGGCTCCCTGCATCGCGCCTATCAGGCGCTGATGAACGGCCTGCTGCCACAAGCCGAGCCGGATACCGCCTGGCTCGAATTTGGTGGCCATATCGCCAGCCAAGCCCGCAGCGCCGACGCTTACTGGCAGGGGCGTGGCGAGCTGCTAACAAAGCCTAACGATCTCGCCTGCCTGTTCGGGGTGACGCTGGACGCGGGCTCAAGCGGGCGCCATACCCAGCAGCGACCGGCGGTGTGCGCCACGGCGCTGCCGGCCGAAGTGGCAGCTCAGCTTGCGCGCCGTGCCCGCGACCTGGGCGTGACTGCGGGCCTGTTGGCCCAATATGTCTGGCACCGTCTGCTGGCACGCCGCTCTGGCGATGCCGTCACCCTGGTGGGCAACGTGACCCCGGGCCGGGACTATCCCATCGAGGGGATCACCGCGAGCGTCGGGCTCTACATCAACAGCCTGCCGTTGGCGCTTGAGTGGTGCACCGAGCTGACCCTGGCCGAGCATATCGCCCGGTTGCAGACCGACCTGATGGCGCTCAATGAGCACGGCACCCAGTCGCTGGCGGCACTGACCAAAGGCCGGGCACGTCTGTTCCAGAGCCTGTTCGTGTTCGAGAACTATCCCATGCCGGCAACCCCTGCCGCCCCCGAACCTCACCAGCTAGTGCCGCGCTTTGGCACCGTGGTGGAGAAGGTGGAGCTGCCGCTCTCCTTGGTGGTCAGCAGCCGGGGTGAGACGCTCCAGCTGCGCCTCGAGTTCGATGGCGAGCAGATCCCCGAGGCACGGGCAGAGGCGGTGCTGGCTGACTGGCTGGTCGAGCTCGGCTGGCTGGCGCAGGCGGATCTGAGCCAACCGGCCAGTGTGGTGGCGACGGCACTGCCCCCGGTGATGCCGCAGGTGGTCGCCACCAGGACGGAGCCCGGTCTGGCTCAGCCGCCGGCCGAGGCCCGCGTGCTGGTGGCTCTGTGGGAGCGCCAGTGTGGCGTGCCCGGCATCTGGCAGCAGACCTTGTGTGAACTCGGGGTGGATTCGGTGCAGCAGCTCGCCCTGCTGGCGGCCCTCAACGAGGCGTTTGGCCAGGAGCGGGCGCCGCTCAGCCTGCAGACCCTCAAGGCCCATCCATCCCCCAGCCGGCTCTATCGGCACTGGCTGGTGCGCCAAACGGAGGCCGCACTATGACGGTGACCATCAAGCATAAGGCTCAACTCGTGCAAACCCGGCCCGCCCCCCGTGAGGGGGCGGCCAACCTGGGTGCGCGGCTGGCCGCCTGTCTGGCCGCCAGTCCGCTGGCCCCCGCCATCCGTATGGGCGGGGAGGGCATCAGTGAGGGCGGATCAGATGAGCAGTGGCTCAGCTACGGCGCGCTCAATGTCAGGGTCGGCGAGATTGCCGCCCGATTGCAGGGGCTGGCGGTGGGGGAGCGGGTCGGCCTCTATCTCTCCCGCAGCCCCGATCTGGTGGCCAGCCTGCTGGCCTGCCTGCGGCTCGGTCTCACCTTCGTACCCCTTGAGCCGGACTTTCCGGTGGAGCGGCTGCAGGGGATCGCACGCCAGGCGCGCCTGTCGGCGGTGATCTGCGACGGCGACAGGCCGGCTCCCGCCTTCGGCTGTCCGCTGCGTACCCTCGATGGCCCGGCAGCGGCAGGGCCCGTCTCCTGGCCCCAGGTGGATGACGCCCTGGCTGCCTACATGATGTTTACCTCGGGTTCCACCGGCGAGCCCAAGGGGGTGGTCATCAGCCGGCGGGCCCTGCTCTGCTTCCTCGACGGGATCCGCGAGCGGCTCGGGCTTTCACCTGGCTGCCACTGGCTCTTCATCACCACCCCGGCCTTCGACATCTCGCTGCTGGAGATGCTGGGGCCGCTCTGGGGCGGTGGCCGGCTGACGGTGGCCGGCGGTGAGCACAACAAGGATCCCCTGGGGATGCTGGCCCTGCTCGAGGCCGACCCCTCCATCAACTGGCTGCAGGCCACCCCGGCCTGCTGGCGCATGCTGCTCAAGGCGGGCTGGCAGGGGCGCAATACCCTCACCGCCCTGTGCGGTGGCGAGGCGCTGGACTCAGGGTTGGCCGAGCAGCTCTGTGCCCGCACCCGGCGGCTGTGGAACTGCTACGGGCCGACCGAGGCCACCGTCTGGTCGCTGGTGAGCGAGGTGCGCTGGCCGCCGGTTGGCGGGCAGATCACCATCAGCCACAGCCTGCCCGGCTATCGTCACTGGGTGCTGGACGAGGCGGTGCAGCCGGTGGCAGAGGGGGAGTGCGGCGAGCTCTGCATCGAGAGCCCGGCCCTGTGCGAGGGGTACTGGCGCAAGCCTGCCTTGACCAGCGCGGCCTTCCTGCGCCTTGCCACCCACCGCCTCTATCGCACCGGCGATCGGGTGCGCCTCCTTGGGGCGGACCGCTTCCTCTATCTGGGACGGCGCGACGATCAGGTCAAGCTGCGGGGCTTTCGCATCGAGCTCGGGGAGGTGGAGGCGGGGCTGCGCCGCCAGGCCGGGGTGCAGGAGGCGGCGGTGCGTCTGGTGGGTGAGGGGGACGATGCCATGCTGGTGGGCTACGTGGAGGCGAAAAGCGGGGTGACTCTCAATCGCCTCGCCCTGCGCAAGGGGCTGCAGGCGACGCTGCCGCACTACATGGTGCCGGCACGGCTTATCCTGCTGGATGCCCTGCCCAAGACCGGCAGCGGCAAGCTCGACAGAAAGGCGCTGCCATTACCGGGGTGACAAAGGGCTTGCAGGTTCGATGCCTCAATAACAGGGTGCTGGCACGGATCCTCTTGCTGGATGCCCTGCCCAAGACCGGCAGTGGCAAGCTCGACAGAAAGGCGTTGCCTTTGCATGAGTAAGCTGTCTTGCCGGATGGTAAGAGCGATGGATAAAAAGAAGCCCGCATCATGCGGGCTTCTTGTTGGCTGTAAACCGAGGGGGCTTAGTGAGCGATGGGGGCGGCATCCGGTTTGGTGAGCAGGCGCTCGACGTCGTCGATCACCTTGAGGGCCGCCTGGGGGCCGCCGGTGGAGGTCCAGAGAGACCCGTCCACGGCGCCGAAGCGCTTGCCCTTGATGGCGCCGAGCTGCTGGAAGGCCGGGGTCTGCTCGGCCTGCTTCATGGCATCCACCGCATCCCCGCTGGTGCTGAGGGTGCCGATCACCAGCCAGTCACCGTCCAGCAGGTTGAGGGATTCGAGGCTCAGGGCCGGGGAGTGGGGGCTCTTGTCGCCAATCTGGTGGGACGGTCGGGTGAGCCCCATCTCGGTGACCACGCTGCTGGCAAAGGTGCCGCCGTGCATGTAGCTCGGCCCCTTGGGGTTCCAGCGCACTATGCTCATCTGCTCCCCCTGATGCTTGGCGAGCTTGCTGCGGGCCTCTGCCAGGCGGGCCTCATACCGGGTGAGGAACGCCTTGGCCTCGGCCCCCCGGTTCATCGCGTCGGCGCTGCGACCGAACACGGTTTTCCAGGGCTCGCCCCAGTTGCCGGTGACGACGGTAGGGGCGATCTCCTTGAGCAGGGCCAGGAGCTCGGGCTTGGTCTGGCCGGTGAGGATGAGGTCCGGCTCCAGATCGATGAGGGTCTCCAGATTGGGGTTGTCCAGATCCCCGACCACGGCGATCTCCTTGCCCGCCTTGTCCAGCAGATAGCGGGGCAGGGTGGACTGGCCGCGTCCATTGACGGTGCCTACCGGCTGCACCCCCAGAGTCAGGGCGCTGTCGAGATCGAGTTCGCTCAACACGACGACCCGCCGGGGCGCATCGGGGACGCTCTGGGACTGGCCGTTGGCATCGATGACCTGGCGGCTGCCCGCCTGGGCCTGGAAGCCCGTCAGGCTGGCCAGCATGAGCAAGGTGGCCAGCGGGGAGAAGATCTTCATGGTGACATCCTTATGGGTGAAATCGGTGGGCCGGAGTCTGTGAAAAGTGCCTGAGAGCCGCCCGGCCAGCCCCGAATGGGCGGGGACATGCTACCACAAAGCAAGTGAGAAGCGTTGTCATTTGTATTTGTGGCATGACCTCGGCTTGCTTTGGTACCATCGCAGGCCCCTGTCAGGAGCCTTTCATGTTGCCTCGTTGTCCCTCACTCGATGGACCCTTTGTCCGTCAATTCGATACCTTGTGCCTGCCGGGTCTTGAGACGCTGCCTCTTCATCGGGTCTGTTTTGATCCCGCCGCCTTCTCGCCGGAGTGCTTTGGGGCGCAGGGCATCATCCTGCCTGCTTCATTGCAGGGGGCTGCCCCCAGGCGCCTCGGGGAGTTTCTGGCAGGGCGTCTCGCAGCCCGTGAGGCCCTGCGACCCTTCGGTCTTGCAGGATGCAGCGTGGCCATCGGCGCTGCCCGGGAGCCACTCTGGCCTGAAGGGGTGGAGGGGAGCATCAGCCACAGCCGGCTGGCGGGAGAGGGGGTGGCCCTGTGTGCGGTGCGTCCGGGCCAGGAGGGAATCGGGCTGGATCTGGAGGCCTGGCTCGATGGCGACCAAGGGGCGCAGCTCTGGCCCGGCATCATGGATGGGGAGGAGTGGGGGCGGCTGGAGGCGGGGGTTCACGACGCCCAGCTGAGCCTGGCAGAGGGACTGACCCTGGTGTTTTCCGCCAAGGAAAGCCTCTTCAAGGGGCTCTATTCCCGGGTGGGGCGCTACTTTGACTTTCTCGATGCCCGCTGGCTCGCCATGACGGCGCAGACTCTCACCCTGGAGCTCAAATGCCCGCTGACACCGACCCTGCCAGCTGGCTGGCGCTGCACCCTGCACTGGCAAGCCCTGCCGGGGGGCGTGCTCACCGTCTTGCTGCTGTGAGCACGATGCCAGCGCCCGGATAACGCCAACGCAAAGCCCAGAGAAAGAAACCGCCATCAGGCGGGTTCTTTCTCTGGCACAGGGTATGGCTCAGGCCGACACGCCATGGTCGGCGCGCAGGCGAGGCACTTCGTCAGCGCGTCGGCGGGGCACGATGACAGGGGCCCCGTCGCCGGGGGCGTGCAGTATGTCCACATCGGTCTGGTAGAGGCGATCGATGAGGGGCTTGGTCACCACCTCCCGGGCTGGGCCCATGGCCTGGATGGCGCCATCCCCCAGGGCAATCAGCTCGTCGCAGTAGCGGGCGGCGGTGGCGAGATCGTGGATGACGATAAGCACCGTCTTGCCCTCGGCGGCGACCCGATGGATGGCCTCCATCACCTCGGTCTGGTGGCCGATGTCCAGCGCGCTGGTGGGCTCGTCCAGCAAGATGATGTCCGCATCCTGTGCCAGCACCATGGCGAGCCACACCCGCTGGGCCTGGCCGCCGGACAGCGAACTGGCGCTCTGGTGCCAGATGGCATCGAGCTGCATCCGCTCCCGGGCCCAGTCCACCATGCGGGCATCTTCCTCGCTCCACTGATTGAACCAGCCCTGATGGGGATGGCGGCCATATTGCACCAGCTGCTCCACCAGGATACCGGGGGGGACCAGGGGACGTTGGGGCAGATAGGCGAGTTCCCGAGCCAGGGCTTTGGCGCCATAGGCAGCGAGTGGCTTCTCCTTGAGCAGGATCTCCCCGGACCGGGGCTGCTCCTGTCCCGCAAGGAGCTTGAGCAGCGTGGATTTGCCGCCGCCGTTGGGGCCGACGATCCCCACCAGTTTGCCCCGGGGGAGGGAGAAGGATATCTCCTTGAAGATGGTCTTTTGCGGGTAGCCGAACTGGAGTCGGTTCACGGTGAGCGTCATCGGGCGGCCCTCGGTCTGTATTGAAAATGGATGAATGCCATGGTCAGTCGGCCTTCTGGCGATCTTTGAGCAGGATGAAGAGCAGCAGCAGGCCGCCGAGAATGCGGGTCATGATGCCGGTGGCCACCTCGTGGGGGCTGGCCAGCACCCGCACCAGGGTGTCGCTGGCGAGCAGCATCAGGGCGCCGCACAGGGCGGCAATCCAGAGCGGCACGATGCGATCCCGGCTGAGCCAGGAGGCAAGGATGGGGGCCGCCATGGCAATGAAGACCACGGGGCCGCCGATGGCGGTGCCAAGGGCTGCGACGATGATGGCCTGGGCCAGCACCCCGAGCTGGACCCGGTTCACGTTGACCCCGAGGGTGCTGGCCGTCACCGGTCCCAGGCGCAGCACGCCGAGGGAGCGGGAGAGACAGACGGTCCAGGGACAGATGAGCAGGAGCAGCAGGCTCACCGGTAGCAGGGTGCCATAGCCCTGACCGACGAAGTTGCCCATGTTCCACAGATAGAGGCTGGTGAGGTGCACCAGGGACTGGGTGGACATGACGAACTGGCCGAGGGCGTTCATCAGCTCGGAGACCCCGATGCCGATCACCACGAACAGGTAGCCCTGCTCCCCGGGCTTGTTGCACAGGGCATAGAGCACGGCGGCGGCAAACAGGGCGCCGAAGGGGGCGGCCCACCAGGGCCAGGTGCCCAGCGTCAGATAGAGGGAGAAGATGATGATGGCAAGGGATGCCCCCTCGTTGACCCCTATCATGTCCGGGGTGGCGAGGCGGTTTCGCACCAGGGTCTGCACCAGGCAGCCCGAGAGTCCCATGGCGGCGCCGGCCACCAGCACCGCCAACAGGCGCGGCAGTCGGATCTTGAAGACGGTTACCTGATCGAGTCGGCTTCCCTCCCCGAGCAGGGTCTGGATCACCCCCATCATGGTGATCTTGCCGGAACCCAGGGTGAGGGCCAGCAGGGAGAGCAGAGTGAGGGCGACCAGGAGCCCCAGGGTGATGAGCCAGGCGCGGCGGTGCAGCAACAGGGTGTGGCTGCCAAGGCGAAGGCAGAGGGTGCCGCTCGGGAGTGAGAGAGAGTTCTTCATGGGCGTGGCACCTTATTTGACGGCCAGCAGGGAGCGGAAGCCGCCGCTGCGCACCACCAGGATGAGCACAGGCGCCCCGATGAGCGCCAGAATGACGCCGTTGGGCAGCTCGTAGGGCTGGATCAGCCAGCGGGCCAGCACATCGGCACCGAGCAGAAAGAGCACCCCGAACAGGGCGGAGAAGCGTACCTGGATGGCGAGGCGAACCGGCTCCACCAGGCGGGCGCAGTAGGCGGCGAGGAAGCCGACAAAGCCGATGGGACCGGCGATGGCGATGGCGCAGGCGGTGAAGAGCGTTGCGGCCAAGAGCACGCCGATCCGCACCCGGGTGGGGCGGATGCCGAGGGCCCTGGACTGGTGATCCCCCATCTGCATCAGGGTGAGAGGGCGACAGAGCGCCAGGGTCAGCAGCAGGGCGGCCAGGGCGAAGGGGACCACGGTGAGTACCGCTTCCAGACTGGAGGCGGCAAGGGACCCTAAGTTCCAGAAGCGGAACTGCTCCAGCACCACCCGGTTGGAGAGCAGCAGGAAGTTGGAAAGACCGCCGAAGGTGGCGGAGAGGGCGACGCCTACCAGGATGAGCTTGAGGGGGTTGGAGCGCCCCACCATGAGGCCGAGGCCCAGCACGATGAGGTTGCCGAGCAGGGCCCCCATGCCGGACCAGAGCAGATACCCGTAGGCGGATTCGACGCCAAACCAGGTGAGGCCGATCACCAGAGCAAAGACGGCGCCGGCATTGACCCCGAGCAGGCCGGGTTCGGCCAGAGGGTTGCGGGTGGCACTTTGCAGCATGGAGGCCGCCAGGGAGAGTGATGCCCCCACCACCAGGGCTGCCAGGGTACGGGGCAGGCGCAGGGTATGGACTATCATGGCGAGCTTTTCATCGGCCACGAAGGCGGGATCGCCCATCAGGAAACCAGCGACCTCGCGGCCACCATAGACACCGGCCCCGGTGGCCAGTGACAGACAAATCAGCAGGAAGAGGAGCAGCACGCCGAGCCAGAACAGCCGAGCTTGGTATCTGAGCACTCAATGACTCCTTGAATTCGGGGAGGCAGAAACGCAAAAAGGGAGCCCCGCGACCGGGGCTCCCGCAGACAGGATGGATTACAGCTTGTAATCGACCCCTGCGTAGACGGTGCGACCTTCCAGGATGAAGTCGGCGTAGGTCGCCACCTCGTCACGCTGGGTGTTGGTGAGGTTGGTGATGCCGAGCTTGAAGTCCAGGGCCGGCGTGACGGTCCACTTGGTGTTCACGTCCAGGGTCTGGTAGTGCTTGGAGGTGAATGCCTGGGCGTTGCGGGCCGGCACCTTGATCAGCTGGCTGCCGACATACTGCCAGGCCAGGTTGGCGCTGACCACGTCGCTCGCCTTCCAGTCCAGGCCGATGTTGCCGGTGTGATCCGGGGTCTTGGCCAGATCGTCACCCGTGCTCTTGTCTTCGGAGTCCAGCAGGGTCAGGTTGCCGGTCAGCTGCACGTTGTCCAGCACGTCGAACCAGCCGGTCAGCTCCAGCCCCTTGATGCGGGCCTTCTTGACGTTGAGGTAGGTCATGACGGTCGGACGGTAGCCCGGGCCCCACTGATCGCTCTGGATCAGATCCTCGATCTCGTTGTGGAAGCCGGTCACCCCTGCGCCGAAGCGATCGGCGTTGTAGGCGGTGCCAAGCTCGTAGCTGACGGAGGTTTCCGGCTTCAGATCCGGGTTGCCGATCACCTTGCAGGCGCCGCGGCAGGCGGTGGTGGCGAACCCTTCGCTGGACTGGGCCAGGGTCGGGGCCTTGAACGCCTTGCCGGCGCCGCCCTTGATCACCCACTCGTCACTCAGGGAGTAGAGGGCGTAGGCACGGGGGCTGAACTCGTTGCCATAGGTCTCGTGGTGATCCAGACGGCCGGAGAGCGTCAGGGCCAGATCCCCAAAGCCGAACTCGTCTTGCAGGTAGAGGGCGCTCTGGCTCGCATCCACGCTGCCGTTCTGGATGCTGCGGCTGTGCTCCAGCTCGGTCTTGCGGAACTCTGCACCCGAGGTCAGCAGGTGATCCCCGAGGTAGCCGCTCAACTGGCCGTCGACCGTGTGGTTGGTCTGGGTGATGTCGGCGGCGCCACCGTTGAGCTGGGAGTCATCCATCAGATCGGTCTGCTCGAAGTAGTAACGAGCGCGGCTGTCGAAGTGTTCCCAACGGCCGTTGTGGGTCAGCCCCAGGCTCAGGCGATCGAGTTTCTGCACGTTGTGGGGGGTAGCCGGTGCGGTCGGGGCACGGGGCACGTTGTTGAAGTAGCTGTCCATGTCGTTCTGGTTGTAACCCAGATCGAAGTCGATGTCCTGGTTGTCGGCCACCAGCCACTTCAGGCTGGAGAGCACGTTGACCACTTCCCGTTTCTCCAGGGCGTCGGCATCCGGGTTGTTGGACTGCTCGCTCTTCCAGCGATCCCGCTGATAGCCTTCCACCACCACGCTGCCCAGCAGCTTGTTGTCGATCAGGGCGCCGGAGACGAAGGCGCTACCCTGGTTGGCATCCCCGCCATCCCCCTTGGTGGGCATGGTGTGGGTGTAGCCGACGGCCGCTTCGGTGTTCTCCTTGGCCTGGCGCAGGATCACGTTGACCACGCCGCCGAGGGCATCGGCCCCGTACAAGGAGGAGACGGGACCGCGGATCACTTCGATGCGCTCGATGGCGGCCATGGGGATGGAGCTTAAGTCGAAGTCGTTGCCAAAGGAGCTGCCCAGGGTCTCGCGGGCGTTGACCCGCTTGCCGTTGACCAGCAGCAGGGTGTAGTCACCGCCCATGCCGCGGATCTTGATCTCGTTGCGACCCGTGGGGTTGGTGCCGATGATGTTGACACCGGGCACGTGCTTGAGGGCATCGCCGATGTTGTTGACGTTCATCTTGTCCAGATCGGCGCGGGTGACCACGGAGACGCTGGCCGGGGCGGTCAGCTCGGTGTGCTTGGTCTGGGTGGCGGTGACCACCACCGTCTCGTTGGCCTTGACGGACTCGGCCTGGGCCAGGCCCGGTACGGCCAGCAGACCAAGGGAGAGCAGAATGGGGTTCAGTTTAAAGAGGCCGTGCTGCAACTGCATTGTCAAAAACTCCATGGATATAACTGAGGTTATGGGGTCCGGATTCTTCTGATCCGGTGCTCACTGACTTCCTTGTCTGGCGGTGCCAGAGGCAGGATTATTGTTATTTCTTGTGCGCTTCAGGCCCCGGATGAGGAACCAGACACCGGCGCAGGCCACCAGGGTGCACGCAATGTTGATCCAGGCCAGGGTGGGGAAACCGTGCAGGGCGCCCCCCTCGTCGGAGACCAGATATCTGGCGGAGAACAGGCTGCCGAGGCCCGCGGCCACATTGGTGACCGAGCCCTGGAAAGACATGAAGGCGGCGCGCTGATGGGGGGCCGGAATGGCCGCCGTGACCGCGAGGGTGGTGCTGGCACGGGCGGAGCTCAGGGCCATGAAGAGGGTGAACAGCAGATAGAGAGGCAGGCCTGCCGGCAAGGCAAAGCCCACCAGGGTGATCAGGGCGAGGGCCAGGCTGGTGAGCAGGATGGCGCCCTGGGCGCGGCCCTGATCGATCCAGCCGCCGCACAGGCGCATGGTGGCCATGCTGGCAAGGCCGCCGCACAGATAGAGGCTGGCGATCTGCTCGCGCGGGAAACCCAGGTTGAACTGGAAGTAGTTGGCAAAGTGCGGAATGAGCAGGAAGTGGCCGAACATCTGCAGGCAGAGGATGAAGAGGGCTCCCTGGCAGAGCGGTGACCCCAGCAACTGGCGCATCCCCAGGCCTGCCGGGGCCCGGTTGACCGGCAGGGACGGCAGCCAGATGGCACACAGCAGGGCCAGCAGCAGGCCGCCTGCACCAAACAAGAGGAAGGGGCTCTGCCAGCCAGACCACTGGGCCAGCACGAGGGCCGCGGGCACGATCAAAATGGCGGCCAGGGAAAACGCCATGCCCACGTAAGCGAGACGGCGGCCCCGCTCGGCGGGCGGTACCAGATCCAGCACCGCCGCCATCAGGATGGCCCCCAGGGGGCCGGCCACGCAGCCGGACAGGATGAAAAGCGGCAGCAGGGTCTGGCTATCCTCGGCCAGGGCGCAAGCCATCAAGAGCAGGAAGCGCAGGACCAGCAGTACCAGCAGGGCGGGTTTGCGGTTGACCCGATCGAGCCAGGGGGCGGCCAGGAGGCCCAGCAGGGCGGCGCCCAGGGTGGCGCCGCCGCTGAAGTAACCTGTCTGCTCCGGCAGCATCCCCAGGCGGGTTACCAGTTCCGGGCCAAGGGGCATCACCATCATCATGCAGCCCATGGAGAGCATGTTGATGAGCAGCGCCAGGTGGATGGCGGCAGGGGTGGATGCGACGGATTCTGGCTTCATCAGAGGCTGACTCGAAAAAATGAGTCCGAATTGTATCCGAGGGTTTTTGTTGTGACAACAAATGATAACCATTTTTATTTGTATTGATTGGTATCTTAACGAGTCTTTATCAGGTGCCTCTGTATGGGGTTGCATACCAGGCCCGTTGCAATCGGGGCGCCATGGACCATGATGGCAGGAAGCGAGAGGGTGGCGGTGAACGCCGGGAGGAGAAGATGCGCGCTGGATCAGGGTATTGGGGGCTGGGGTGCTGCCTGTTGCTGGCATTGCCCCTGAGGGCCGAAGTGAAGGTCATACCGGTATTCGAGGCGGATGCCGCGGTGCAGACGCTCAAGGAGATCTACCCGGATCTCGGGGTGAGCGCCATGGGCAACCAGCTGGTACTGAGCGGAACCCCCGCCCAGTTGCAGGAGGCCGAGCGTACCCTGGCGCAAGTGAACCAGCCGCCCCAAAGCCTGCTCATCGAGTGGCGGGTGGATGGCGCTTCCAGCAGTCAGCAGGCCGGAGTGGGGCTGGGCCTGGATGCCAAACGGCAGTGGCTGCTGGAGGGGGATGCCCGGCACTATGAACGCAGCCAGAGTGACAACTGGCAGGTGCGTGGCCTCTCCGGGCGGCCCGTGCTGTTGCAGATGGGGTCCTATCAGCCGGTCACCTTTTACCAGTGGCAGGGGGGAAGGGTGGTGGGCATGATGCCGCTGATGAACGGTCTCTACGCCACCGCGACCCTGATAGGGGACAGGGTGCAGGTGGCCCTCAGCAGTGAACAGGCAAGAGTGGAGCGAGGCAACATACACACCGGCCAGAGTGCCACCGAGGTGAGCGGCGCCCCGGGCCAGTGGCTGACGGTGGGGGAGCTTTCCACAACCCAAGGCAGCCGGGAGGCCGCGATCGCCAATCCATCAGGCATGGGCAGGGCCAGCGGCAGCGAGCGCCAGACCCTGCAGATCCGGGTCACGCGCCAGTGAACCAGCCTGTCAGTGGGGCTGATCCAGAGCGTAATCCCGCAACTGGCGGCTTCTTAGCAGATACCAGAGCGCCCAGAGGCTGGCGATGAGCACCAGGGCGGTGGGCCAGTTGAACGACCACTGCTGCAGATTGAGGCTGTGCAGTTGCATCACCAGGCCGCTCGCGGTGGAGCAAAGCAGCAGAGCGCGGCTGTGGCGTCTGAGCCAGGCTCTGGCACTGTGGGTCTGGCGATGGGTGCCGCCGCAGGCGAGCAGCGCCAGCATGGCGGGCACGTCCGTCAGCAGGCTGACATAGAGGGTGAGCTTGTCCGGGTAGAAGAGGGTCAGGATGGCGCTGCCACTCTCCCGGGTGACCCCCGCCATCAGAAACAGCCAGACCGAGCGGGTCAGCAAGAGGGCGATGGGCCAGAACCAGAGCGGGGGGCGCAACTGGCCGTGATCGTCGTAACGGTGTTCGGGGTAGAGGGTCATGGTGGCCCGGTATCCATTCATGCAGTGCGAGTGATGAAGGGGATATGGGGCACAGGGCAGGCCATTGCAAGGCCGGCAACGGCCGGGAATTAATCGGGGGGCCATGCCCCCCAATCCGCAGTCTTTAGTTGCCGGGTTCCGGCGTCACAGCCAGCCTTTTCGCTTGAAGAAGAGACCGGTGCCCAGCGATGACATCACCATCAGCACCAGGGAGAGGGGATAGCCGTATTCCCAGGCGAGCTCCGGCATGCGGCCAAAGTTCATGCCATAGATGCTGGCGATAAGGGTCGGCGGCAGGAAGATGACCGCGGCTACCGAGAAGATCTTGATCACCTTGTTCTGCTCCAGATTGGTCACCCCCATGGAGGCCTCCAGCTGGAAGTTGATCTTGTCGAACAGGAACTGGGTATGGGGCAGCAGGGATTCCACGTCGTGCAGCATCTCGTCGATCCACTTGTTCTGCTCCCCCGTCATGCGCTGGCGCAGGCTGCGTTTGAGAAAGCGCAGGGCGCGGCGGGTATCGTGCAGGGAGAGACGGATCTGGCCGTTGGCCTCTTCCTGGGCCATCAGCTCCTTGAGCATGGGGTTGATCTGGTCCGGCTCGAAGATCTGATCGGCGGTGTTCTCCAGGGTCTTGTACCCATCCTCGATCAGGTCTGAGAGGTACTCCACCTTGAGGTTCTGCACCTCCAGCAGGATGTCGAGGGCGTCTTCGACCTCCAGTCTGTCCTGGCGCATGTAGTGGCGCAGCAGACGCACCAGGCCGATGTCGTCCTCGCGGATGCTGATCAGCAGGTTGTTGCGCAGGGTAAAAGAGACGTGCACACCCTTGGTGTCGCGACCGATGCGCTGGGGAAACAGGGAGTGGATGTGCAGACCGTCGGTGTCCCAGTAGAAGCGGGCGGATGCCTCGATGTCATCGAGCTCCTCCTTGTCCGGCACCTCCTCCAGGAACAGGCCCGTCAACCATTCTCGCTCCGCTGTGTCCGGCTTGTAGGCATCCAGCCAGACGGTGTTGTCGGGAACGATGTCATCCGGCCCGAGCGTGACTATGTCCAGCACCTTGTTGTTGAGAATGTAGGCGGTGATCATCTGTCCCCCCTTAAGAAGTCATGGGTAATCAGGGATGGTTGCACAGGTTCATGCGGCCTTAGATCGCACGGAAAGCGATCCCATGAAATAGCATAACGAGGCCGATGGACAACCTGAATGCGGCGAACTATACAGGGGCGGGACCCGCTTGTCAGGGCCTATTCATCAGGGGTTCAGCCTGTTCGCTCAAAAAATCGGCGAGGTCGGATCAGCCGTGGCGACCCCGATGCGGGCGATCCCGGCGTCGCCTTCTTTGTTCGCCCTGGTGTGGGGGAGGGCCCGGGCTCACCGGCGGGAATGGCGGGTTGCTGGTCGCCCTGCGACAGCCCCCGGCCAAGCGCAGGAAACGGTCTCCGGGCGGTGTTCCGGGGCTGCGTCTCCTTGTTATCTGCTCTGGTGTGCGTGGGCAAGCCTGTTACAGATTGGGATAGTTGGGGCCCGAGCCGCCCTGGGGCGGCGTCCAGACGATATTCTGGCTGGGATCCTTGATGTCGCAGGTTTTGCAGTGAATGCAGTTGGCGGCGTTGATCTGCAGCCTTGGCCGGGTATCCCCATCAAGGATCTCGAACACCCCCGCCGGGCAGTAGCGCTGGGCGGGTTCGGCCCAGGTGGGCAGGTTGACCTCGACCGGAATGCGCGCGTCCTGAAGGGTCAGGTGACAGGGTTGATCCTCGTCGTGGCTGGTGCTGGCCAGATAGACGGAAGAGAGCTTGTCGAAGCTGAGCTTGCCGTCGGGTTTGGGGTAGTCGATGGGCTGGCAACGGCTGGCCAGGCGCAGCTGGCGGTAATCCGGCTCCTTGTCCAGCAGAGTAAAAGGAGAGGTCAAGGCAAAGAGTCGCTGCTCCAGCCAGTTGAAGGCGCCGCCGAGCCAGGGGCCGAAGCGGTGCAGGGCGGCCCCGACGTTGCGGGCCCTCTTCAGTTCCCGGGTCAGCCAGCTTTGCAGCAGCGCGTCCTGAAACTCGGCCAGATCCCGTCCCCCTTCATCCCCTCCTCGCAGTGCCATGGCGACCGTCGCGGCCGCCACCATGCCGGACTTCATGGCGGTGTGGATCCCCTTGATGCGGGAGACGTCGAGGGTGCCCGCGTCACAACCGATGAGCAGACCGCCGGGAAAGTGCATGCGCGGCAATGAGTGCCAGCCCCCCTTGGTGATGGCCCGCGCGCCGTAGCTGATGCGCTCGCCCCCCTGCAACGTTGCCGCGATGAGGGGGTGGTGCTTGAGACGCTGGAATTCGTCAAAGGGGCTGAGCCAGGGATTCTGGTAGTTGAGATCGACGATAAGGCCGACCGCCACCAGATCCTGGGCCAGATGATAGAGATAGAAGCCCCCCTGACTCTTGTTGCCCTTTCCCTCGCCAAGGGGCCAGCCGCTGCCATGGAGCACCCGCCCAGGATGGGATTGTCCCGCAGGCACCTGCCACACCTCCTTGAAGCCGATGGCGTAATGCTGCGGCTGGGCGGTATTTTCCAGATGGAATCGGGCGATCAGCTGTTTGCCGAGGTGGCCGCGCGCCCCTTCGGCAAACAGGGTATAGCGGCCATACAGGGCCATGCCGGGCACGTGATCCGGCTTGGGGTTGCCCTCCTTGTCGAGGCCCAGATCGCCGGTCACCACCCCGCGTACCCGGCCCTCCTCCACGATGAGGGTGCTCGCCGCAAAGCCCGGGTAGATCTCGACACCGAGGGCCTCGGCCTGCTTGCCGAGCCAGCGGCAGAGGGTGCCGAGGCTGATGATGTGGCTGCCGTCGTTGTGCATGCGGGGTGGCACCGCCCAGTGGGGCAGCTGCAGGGAGCGGCTGTCGCTTTGCAGCAGATGGACCTGATCATCCGTCACCGGCATGCCGAGGGGGGCCTCCTGCCAGCTCTCTGGCAGCAGCTCCCTGAGGGCGACGGGATCGAGCAGGGCGCCGGAGATGAGGTGGGCGCCAATCTCGGCCCCCTTCTCCAGCAGGCAGACCGAGAGGGCCGGGGCCTGCTGCTTCAATGCGATGGCGGCACTCAGGCCTGCCGGGCCGCCACCGACGATGACGACATCAAATTCCATTGCTTCGCGTTCCATCTTGCCTCTGCGCTCGACTTGGCCTAGGGTAGTGCTGGTAGTTTACGTAAACGTAAACCACTTTGTCAGCAGAAAAGTGAGTGACGACAAGGTGGACCCACACAACA
This sequence comes from Aeromonas sp. Prich7-2, assembly GCF_017939255.1. Lineage (NCBI taxonomy): Bacteria > Pseudomonadati > Pseudomonadota > Gammaproteobacteria > Aeromonadales > Aeromonadaceae > Aeromonas > Aeromonas sp. Prich7-2. Next base: position 50,373 of record NZ_JAGKRI010000025.1, on the reverse strand, counting down.
GGTATGAGGGATGACCGCCATGAAGCTGCTGGTCGCAGTCAAACGGGTCGTTGATTACAACGTCAGGATCCGGGTCAAGGGGGATGGCTCCGATGTGGAGCTCGCCAATGTGAAGATGGGGATCAACCCGTTTTGTGAAATCGCGGTGGAGGAGGGGGTCAGGCTGCGGGAAGCCGGCGTGGCATCCGAGCTGGTGGTGGTGACCTTCGGCCCCGAGGCGGCGGCCGAGCAGTTGCGCCATGCCCTGGCGCTGGGGGCGGATCGGGCGTTGCACTATGTTACCGGCGAGACCCTGACCCCGCTCACCGTGGCCCGGGCCCTGCAAACGGTGTGCGGGCAGGAGCAGCCCGATCTGGTGCTGCTCGGCAAACAGTCCATCGACTCTGACAACAATCAGGTAGGGCAGATGCTCGCCGCCCTCAATGACTGGCCGCTTGCCACTTTCGCCTCCGCCATCAGGCTGGTGGAGGGGGAATTGCAGGTGACCCGCGAGATAGACGGTGGCCTCGAGACCCTCGGCATGGCGCTGCCCGCCGTGGTGACCGTGGACTTGCGCCTCAACGAGCCGCGCTTCGCCTCCCTCCCCAACATCATGAAGGCCAAGCGCAAGCCGCTGGAGAGCCAGCCGTTCGCCGCCCTCGGGGTAGTGCCGGCCGGCCAGACACGGCAGCTCGGAGTGATGGCGCCACCGGTGCGCAGCGCCGGCATCAGGGTGGGCTCGGTGGACGAGCTGCTGGACAAGCTCAAGCACGAAGCCCGGGTGCTCTGATGGGCAGGGGCATGAGAGGGATGCCTCCCGCAGGCGTGAGCGCCATGCATGGGGCAGCGGCCCCGGGGAGCAAGGGATCAATGGATGACATGAAGGTGCTGCCATGAGCGTACTTGTGATTGCGGAACATCATCAGGGGCGGATCGCCGACAACCTGGCCCAGCTGGTCACGGCGGCGGGGCGCCTGGGGGGCGAGGTGCACCTCTTGCTGCTGGGGCAGGGGCTGACGGAGGCGGGGGAGCAGGCCGCCGCCCTCACGGGGGTAAACCGGGTGCTGCTGGCGGAACATCCCATGCTGGCGGAGGGGCTCAACGACGGGGTCGACAGACTGCTCGCCGAGGTGGCCAGGGACTACCAGCACTGCCTGATGGCTGCCAGCAGCCAGGGCAAGGATCTGCTGCCGCGAGTGGCGGCCAGGCTCGGGGTGGAGATGATCGCCGAGGTGACCGGCATCGAGGGGCCCGACACTTTCCTGCGTCCCATCTATGCGGGGAACGCCATCGCCCGGGTGGCGAGCAGCGCCCCCGTCAAGGTGCTCACCGTGCGGCCCACAGCGTTCGCCAAGGCCGGGTCCGGGGAGGAGCGTGCCCTGATGGAATCGCTGCCGGTGGCCGAGGTGCGCTGCCGTACCCGGCTCATCGAGCGGCGTGCGGTGCGCTCCGCCAGACCCGAGCTCGGGGCGGCCCGGGTGGTGGTCTCCGGCGGGCGGGCACTCGGCTCGAAAGAGCACTTTGCCCTCATCGACGCTCTGGCGGACAAGCTGGGGGCTGCCGTCGGGGCATCGCGGGCCGCCGTGGATGCCGGTTATGTCTCCAACGACCTGCAGGTGGGGCAGACCGGCAAGGTGGTGGCCCCCGAGCTCTACATCGCGGTGGGCATCTCGGGCGCCATCCAGCATCTGGCGGGGATGAAGGAGTCCAAGGTGATCGTCGCCATCAACAAGGACGCCGAGGCCCCCATCTTCCAGGTGGCGGACTACGGTCTGGTGGGGGATCTCTTCACCCTGCTGCCGGAGCTCACCGCCAAGCTGTAAATTTGCCACAAAGGGGCGAAGAAAGCCGTCCGTGCTGTCTCGCCCCCGTTTCCATGCATATTCTCTGCAAGCCCTGGCCCGTTCAGGGCTTTTGTCTGATGGGGGCCCGGTGGCGCCGGGGCAAAAGGTTGCGCTGGATCCCAAAAAGCCTTTGCCCCCACGGGGGGCTGTCGTGTAAAAACGTTCGAGTCACTGATCACACACATCCATTCACGGAAAGCGTCATGAGCAAACAGATTTACAACTTCTGCGCCGGCCCCGCCATGTTGCCGGTTGAAGTCATGGAGCGCGCCCAGCGCGAATTTTGTAATTTCCAGGGGCTGGGAGCCTCGGTCATGGAGCTTTCCCATCGCGGCAAGCCCTATATGGCGGTCGCCGAGAAGGCCGAAGCGGACCTGCGCGACCTGCTGGCGGTGCCGGACAACTACAAGGTGCTCTTCATGCACGGCGGTGGCCGCGGCCAGTTCTCCGCCGTGCCCATGAACCTGCTGGGTGGCGCCAACAAGAAGGCGGATTACCTGGTGACCGGCGTCTGGGCCCAGAGCGCCGTGGATGAAGCCCAGAAATACGGTGACATCCAGACCTTCCAGGGGGTGGCCAAGAACGAGCAGGGAGTCTCCCACCTGCTGCCGACGCCGGCGTTTCGCGCCGATGCCGCCTATGTGCACTACTGCCCGAATGAAACCATCGATGGCATCGAGATGTTCGACATCCCGGCCACCGGCGATGTGCCCCTGGTGGCGGATCTCTCCTCCACCATTCTCTCCCGTCCCCTCGACGTGAGCCGCTTCGGCATCCTCTACGCCGGTGCCCAGAAGAACATCGGCCCCTCTGGTCTGGCCATCGCCATCGTGCGCGATGACCTGCTAAATCAGGCCCGCGCCGATGTGCCGTCCATCTTCGACTACCAGCTCACCGCCAAGAATGACTCCATGTTCAACACGCCCCCCACCTACGCCTGGTACCTGGCCGGTCTGGTGTTCGAGTGGCTCAAGGAGCAGGGTGGCCTGGCGGCGATGGAAGCACGCAACAAGGAGAAGGCCGACTTCCTCTACGGCTACCTCGATCAGTCGAGCTTCTATGGCAACAAGGTGGATGTGGCCTGCCGCTCCCGCATGAACGTGCCCTTCCAGCTGAAAAACGAGGCCCTGGACAAGCTGTTCCTGGCGGAGTCGGAAGCGGCCGGTCTGCTGGCTCTCAAGGGACATCGCATCGTCGGTGGCATGCGCGCCAGCCTCTACAACGCCATGCCCCTGGAAGGGGTCAAGGCCCTAGTCAGCTTTATGGATGATTTTGCCAAACGCCACGGTTGAGGCGTGTCTCCCCATTGCCAGACGCCGGGGACTCCCCGGCGTCTGTTTTTCAGACCCATCCTGACCCAGGCTGCCGTCTCCCGCGGTCGTGCCACTGTCGAACTTGCCGCGGGGGACGCGGGCTGTTAACGTCCGGTCAGGTGATTTAATTGAGATCGAACAGGAAGTCTATGAATTCGTTGCGTTTGGAACCCATTTCTAGTGTGGCCGGGGTGGTCAATCTGCCCGGCTCCAAGAGTGTCTCTAACCGGGCCCTGCTGCTGGCGGCCCTGGCCCGGGGCACCACCCGGCTGACCAACCTGCTCGACAGCGATGACATCCGCCACATGCTGGCGGCGCTGACCCAGCTCGGCGTCAAGTACAAGCTCTCCGCCGACAAGACCGAGTGCACCGTGCACGGTCTGGGTCGCAGCTTCGCGGTCTCGGCACCGGTCAACCTGTTCCTCGGCAATGCCGGTACTGCCATGCGCCCCCTGTGCGCCGCCCTGTGCCTGGGCTCCGGCGAGTACACCCTGGGCGGCGAGCCGCGCATGGAAGAGCGCCCCATCGGCCACCTGGTGGATGCCCTGCGCGAAGCGGGTGCCCACATCCAGTACCTGAAGAAAGATGGCTATCCGCCTCTGGTGGTGGATGCCAAGGGGCTCTGGGGTGGCGATGTCCACATCGACGGCTCCGTCTCCAGCCAGTTCCTGACGGCGTTTTTGATGGCGGCCCCCATGGCGGCCGGCGACACCCGCATCCACATCAAGGGGGAGCTGGTCTCCAAGCCCTACATCGACATCACCCTGCACATCATGAAGCAGTTCGGGGTGGTCATCGAGCACGACGACTACAAGGTGTTCTACATCAAGGGCAACCAGACCTATGTCAGCCCGGGGGACTTCCTGGTGGAAGGGGATGCCTCCAGCGCCTCCTACTTCCTCGCGGCGGGCGCCATCAAGGGCAAGGTGCGGGTTACCGGCATCGGCAAGAACAGCATCCAGGGGGACATCCACTTCGCCGACGTACTGGAGAAGATGGGGGCCCGCATCACCTGGGGCGATGACTTCATCGAGGCCGAGCAGGGGCCGTTGCACGGCATCGACATGGACATGAACCACATCCCGGATGCGGCCATGACCATCGCCACCACGGCGCTGTTTGCTGAGGGCACCACCACTATCCGCAACATCTACAACTGGCGGGTGAAGGAGACCGACCGCCTGCACGCCATGGCGACCGAGCTGCGCAAGCTGGGCGTGGAAGTGGAGGAGGGGCACGACTTCATCACCGTGATCCCGCCCGCACAGCTCAAACACGCGGCCATCGACACCTACAACGATCACCGCATCGCCATGTGCTTCTCCCTGGTGGCACTCTCCGATACGCCGGTCACCATCAATGATCCGGGTTGCACCTCCAAGACCTTCCCGGACTACTTCGACAAGCTGGCCAGCGTCAGTCAGGCCTGAGCCCTTTCGGCCCGCTTCGTGCGGGCCTTTTCATCTCTGCCCCCGCTTTTTTCATGCCTCCTAGCAGCATTATGCAAACTTGCAAGGTGCGATAATAAAATTCCTTGTCGAAGAATGTAATTTTCTATTTACACCGACCCGGCACAGGGCTAGATTGAGATCTCTTTATCGCAGTCATCTAGCAGGAAACTTGGTCATGCAGCATCAAACCGACGACGTTCGTATCAGTGAAATCAAAGAGTTATTGCCCCCGGTTGCGGTGCTTGAGAAGTTTCCGGCGACCGACACCGCCTCGGCCACCGTGTTTGAATCCCGTCAGGCCATCCACAACATCCTGGCCGGCGACGATGATCGCCTGCTGGTGGTGATCGGCCCCTGCTCCATCCACGATCCGGTCGCCGCCCTGGAATACGGCAAACGCCTCAAGGTGCTGCGCGACGAGCTGAAAGATCAGCTGGAGATCGTGATGCGGGTCTACTTCGAAAAACCCCGTACCACAGTGGGCTGGAAGGGGCTGATCAACGATCCCTACCTCGACAACAGCTGCCAGATCAATGACGGCCTGCGCCTGGGTCGCAAGCTCTTGCTGGATCTCAACGACATGGGGCTGCCGACCGCCTCCGAGTTCCTCGACATGATCACCCCGCAATACGTGGCGGATCTGATGAGCTGGGGTGCCATCGGTGCCCGTACCACCGAATCCCAGGTACACCGCGAGCTGGCCTCCGGTCTCTCCTGCCCGGTGGGCTTCAAGAACGGCACCGACGGCACCATCAAGGTGGCCATCGACGCCATCGGCGCCGCCAGCGCCCCGCATCACTTCCTGTCGGTGACCAAGTACGGCCACTCCGCCATCGTCTCGACCGCTGGCAACCCGGACTGTCACATCATCCTGCGCGGTGGCCGCGAGCCCAACTACAGCGCCCGTCACGTGGATGAGGTGGTGAGTGGTCTGGACAAGGCGGGTCTGCCCCAGAAAGTGATGATCGACTTCAGCCACGCCAACAGCAGCAAGCAGTTCAAGAACCAGATGCTGGTGGCCGAGGACGTGGCCGGTCAGCTGCGTACCGGCAGCAAGGCGGTGTTCGGCGTCATGGTGGAGAGTCACCTGGTGGAAGGGCGTCAGGATCTGGTGGACGGGTGCGAGCTCACCTTCGGCCAGAGCATCACCGACGCCTGCATCGGCTGGGCCGATACCGAGGTGCTGCTGCGCAACCTGGCGGACGCCGTGGCCGCTCGCAACGCCCTCTGAGCCCAAGGCGCCCCGTTGGCGGGGCAATAAAAAAGCGCGACCCTGGGTCGCGCTTTTTGTTTGGCCATCTCTCGGCAGGTCGCGGTTTACTTGGCCCGCTCCTGGTGGCCGCGCAGGCGGATGTTGATCATCTCCACCACCAGCGAGAAGGCCATGGCGAAGTAGATGTAACCCTTGGGAATGTGCAGATCCAGCCCTTCGGCCATCAGCGCCACCCCGACCAGGATAAGGAAGGAGAGGGCCAGCATCTTGATGGTGGGGTGGGTATCGACGAAGTCGCCGATGGCCTTGGCGGCAAACATCATGACGCCGACGGCGATGATGATGGCCAGCACCATGACAGGGACATGATCCGCCATGCCCACGGCGGTGATGACGGAGTCCAGGCTGAAGATGATGTCGAGGATGGCGATCTGCACCAGGGTGGACAGGAAGCCCGCGGTCTTGCTCACCACACCCGCCTCTTCGGCGGCCCCTTCCAGGCTCTGGTGGATCTCGTGGGTGCTCTTGGCGATGAGGAACAGACCCCCCACCAGCAGGATGAGATCCCGTCCCGAGATGGCTTCCCCCAGCACGGTGAAGAGGGGCTCGGTGAGGCGCATCACCCAGGCCAGGGAGAGCAGCAGCAGGATGCGGGTGCCCATGGCGAGCCCCAGCCCCAGGATGCGCGCTTTCTGGCGCTGGGCTTCCGGCAGGCGACCCACCAGGATGGAGATGAAAATGATGTTGTCGATGCCGAGCACGATCTCGAGCAGGGTCAGGGTGGCGAGCGCGACCCAGGCGGAGGGGTCAGCAATCCATTCCAGCATGATTGAACCTTGGTTGAACAGTGATTGAGGTAGAAGCCGCGCATTTTAGCAGGGGGTCATGGCTTGTCCCAGTGGCGGGAAAAGATAAAATGGCGGCGATCCAACAGGAGGGAAACATGTTTCGATTAGGGCTCATCATCAACCCCGTCGCCGGCATCGGCGGGGCCGTCGGTCTCAAGGGCAGTGACGGTATGGTCGCCGAGGCGCTGGCGCGCGGGGCCGTCCCCAAGGCCCGGGAGCGGGCCCGCCAGGCCCTGTTGCCCCTGTGCGAGCTGACCACGTCATTCGAGCTGCTGACGGTGGCCGGTGAGATGGGGGAGACGCTTGCCGCAGAGCTCGGGCTGCCCCATCGCATCGTCCATCGGCCTGCCGGGGCGCAGACGAGCGCCGAGGACACCCGGGCTGCCGCCCTGGCCCTGCGCGATGCCGGGGTGGATCTGCTGCTCTTCGCCGGTGGCGATGGCACCGCCCGTGACATCTGCACTGCGGTGGGGGAGTCCTGCCATGTGCTCGGCATCCCGGCGGGGTGCAAGATCCACTCCGGGGTCTACGGGGTGACGCCGGCGGCGAGTGGCCGGGTGGCGGCCAGAATGATCGCAGGGGAGCTTCTGAGCCTGGTGGATGCGGAGGTGATGGACATCGACGAGGAGGCGTTTCGCGCCGGCAAGGTGCGCGCCCGCCACTACGGCCAGTTGCTGGTGCCCGGGGATCTGCGCTACGTGCAGGCGGTCAAGCAGGGGGGGCGGGAGTCCGAGGAGCTGGTGCTCGCCGATCTTGCCGCCGGTGTGGTGGAGCAGATGGAGCCCGATACCCTCTACCTGATGGGGTCGGGGAGCACGGTGGCCGCCTGCATGGGGGAGCTGGGTCTGGAAAATACCTTGCTCGGTGTGGATCTGGTGGAAAATGGCCGGCTTATCGGGCAGGATCTCAGCGCCGCCGAGATCCTGACCCGGATCCGCGGCCGTCGCTGCCGTCTGATCATCACCCTGATCGGCGGTCAGGGACATCTGTTCGGGCGCGGAAATCAGCAATTGAGTCCAGACGTGATCCGGGCCGTCGGGCGCGAGCATATCCAGGTGCTCGCCACCAAAGCCAAGCTGGCGGCGCTAGAAGGCCGTCCGCTGCTGGTGGACACCGACGATCCGGCACTGAACCGGTCGTTGAGTGGTTATCTGCGCATAACCACGGGATACAAGGATCAGGTCATCTACCCGGTGGCCAACCCGGAATAGGACATCAAGGATGCGGCTGGCCTGGCGCCAGAGAGCCGCGATCAACCGGATCGCGGTTCCACTCCCCGAATTTTTTGCCGGCAACCCCGGAAATGAGGCTGCGTTAAATGACGATTCACGATTTTGAACACAAGTTGTTGGGACTGATCGACGCCATGGTCGCCACGGCCAGCGAAGACGAGCTGTTTGCGGGCGGCTATCTGCGGGGGCACATCTCCCTTGCGGTGGCGCGCGCCGAGCTGGAGGGCAAGACCCTGGTGCGGGACGTCAAGAGCTATGTGCTGCGCAGCCTGAACGAGGCCATCTTGCAGGGTGAGCTCTCCGAGCAGGACGAGGTGCTGGTGCAGGAGATGTGGAAGCGTCTGCAGGCCCAGGCGGAAGCTTGATCCCATTCGCAGTTCAAACACAAGTTTAAGTAATCTGCTTCCCTGAGTGTTATCAAAAGGTTAATAATGAGGCTCGCCTTTTGTTTCAGGGATTAAACCATGGCCTCCACCTCACGCATTGCCACCAGACTGCCGCTCGAGATGCTCTATCACTGGGAGCGGCAGTGTCCCGACCGAATCTATCTGCGTCAGACCATCCACCGCGAATACGTCGACTTCACCTGGGGTGAGGTCGCCGACGAGGCGCGGCGCATGGTGACGGCACTGCGCGCCCTGGGCCTGGTGCCCGGTGACAAGGTAGCCCTGCTCTCCAAGAACTGCGCCCAGTGGTTCATTGCCGATCTGGCGATGCAGATGGGGGGATACGTGAGCGTGCCCATCTACCCCACCGCCAACGTCGACACCATCGAATACGTGCTGCGCCACAGCGAAACCAGGGCGATCTTCGTCGGCAAGCTGGACGACTGGAAGAGCCAGGAGGCGGGGGTGCCCGGGGATCTGCTGCGTATCGCCCTGCCTTACGACACCATGCCGGCCGCCCACCAGTGGGACGATCTGCTGGCGCAATACGACCCCATCCCGGACAGCCCGGTGCAGGCGCCGGATGCCCTGTTGAGCCTGGTCTACACCTCCGGCAGCACCGGCAAGCCCAAGGGGGCCATGCTGAGCGTGGAGCGCTACGCCTGGTCCTGCGAGAAGCTGGTGGAGGCGGTCTCCCTCACCGCCGAGGATCGCGGCTTCTCCTACCTGCCCCTTGCCCACATCACGGAGCGGGTCTACATCTACGGCGGCAGCCTGTTCAGCGGTGCCACCATCGCCTTCCCCGAATCCCTCGACACCTTCATCGAGGACGTCAAGCGCTGCCGTCCCACCGTCTTCATCTCGGTGCCGCGGCTCTGGGCCATGTTCCGCATCAAGATCCACGAGAAGCTGCCCCAGAAAAAGCTGGCGCTGCTGCTCAAGATCCCCCTCGTCTCCAGCCTCATCAAGAGCAAGCTGCAAAAGGGGCTGGGGCTGGATCAGGCGCGGGTGCTGGGCTGCGGCTCTGCGCCGGTGGCCCCGGCGCTGCTGGAGTGGTATCACAGCATCGGCATCCATATCACCGAGGCCTGGGGCATGACCGAGAACCACGCCTACTCCACCCTCAACTACCCGTTCCGGGCGGACAAGATAGGCACCGTCGGCAAGGCCGGGCCCGGGGTGACCATCAAGATCTCCGACGAGGGGGAGATCCTCTGTCGCTGCGACGGCATGATGGTGGGCTACTACAAGGATCCCGAGCACAGTGCAGAGGCCATCGACGCCGAGGGCTGGCTGCACACCGGTGACATGGGCAAGCTGGACAGGGAGGGTTACCTCACCATCACCGGCCGCATGAAGGATGTCTTCAAGACTGCCAAGGGCAAGTACGTGGCCCCGGTGCCCATCGAGGGGATGCTCGGGCAGGAGCCCATCATCGAGCAGCTCTGCGTTATCGGCTACGGCATGCCGCAGCCGGTTGCCCTGGTGCAGCTCGCCGAGAGCGCCATGAAGGGGGACAAAGCCGGGGTGGAAGCCCAGCTGGAGGCCGCCCTCAACCGGGTCAACGACAAGCTGGAATCCCATGCTCGCCTGCGGGGCATCCTGGTGGTCAAGAGCCCCTGGAACATCGAGAACGGGGTGCTGACCCCCACCATGAAGATCCGCCGCCACCTGCTGGAACAAAAATACGCGGACATCGGCGAACGCTGGTCCGGCAGCCAGCGCATCCTGTGGGAGTCCTGACAGGGGTCGGTACCGCCATATCGGCCACATCAATGACAGCGGGGGAGCCAGTGGCTCCCCCGCTGTATTTCAGGGGGAAGCAAGCCGACAGGGGGCTGGGGCATTGACCCCTTCCCCGACGTTTCCCGCCGCCGCCATACCGCCCCGCGTCGGGGGAATCGGCAGGGAAGGTATTTGCAAAATCCATGGAGAGGTGGGATCCCAGTGGCTTGGCAAATGCATCTTGGGGTCACACACGGGGGCCGCAAGGGGCGGGGACGAGGTATTTATCCCTTCCCCGACCTTTCCCGCCGCCGCCATGCCGCCCCGCGTCGGGGGAATCGGCAGGGAAAGGTATTTGCAAAATCCATGGAGAGGTGGGATCCCAGTGGCTGGGCGAATGCATCTTGGGGTCACACACGGGGGCTGCAAGGGGCGGGGGGGAGGCATTGGCCCCTTAACCTGGGCTTCCCGCCACCGCAGAGGAGGTCTGCCAATAAGGTCATCGGAGGGAGACCGCCCTCACATGGGGCAGGGGGGCATCTGATGCACGGCGCCAGAGGCGCAGAGAGAGGGGCTGAGAGCAAGAAGGGGAGCCGCAGCTCCCCTTCCCGTTGGTGGATGCCGGGGTCAGACGGCTTTGTACTCAAGCTCGACCGAGCCCAGGGCCTTCAGGGTGGACTGGGCCGAATCCCGCTGACTGATCTGGCCATCCTTGCTCTCCAGCAGCACGGCGCGGCGCACGGTGGCGAGATCCTCGCCACCCAGCACCGCGTGGGCGCAGGCCATCTGCATCGGCGGCAGGCTCGGGTTGAAGGCGGCGTTCTCGGCATAGCGGCCGCAGAAGATGCGCCCGTCCTCGAACTGCAGCGCCACCGCGGCATAGCCCTGGCTGTAGGGGGCATAGCTCTGGCGGGCGGCGGCGAGCGCAGCCTGCCACAGGGGGTCGTCGCTCTCGAGCACCAGCTCGTCATGGGCCTGGGGGCTCATCAGGGCATCGGTGATCTCGAGATCGGCGGGGCCGAAGGAGTGGGGCAGGAAGGATTGCAGCTCGCTGAGATCGTCCGGCAGGGAGACCTTCAGGGTCTTGGCGGTGCTCAGCTCGTTCATGAACTGGCGGCAGTGGCCGCAGGGGGTGTAGTTCACGGTGATCTCGGAGATCCCGGTCTCGCCACCCAGCCAGGCGTTGGAGATGGCGGACTGCTCGGCGTGGACCGAGTGGAACAGCCCCTGGCCCGCGAACTCCATGTTGGCGCCAAAGTACCAGGTGCCGCTCAGGCCGCAGGCGATGGCGCCGACGAAGAACCTGGAGATGGGGGCCACCGAGCAGGCGGCCGCCAGCGGCAGCAAGGCCAGACGCAGGGCCCTGTCATCCAGCCCGGTGGCGGCTTTCAGGGTCGCGACCTGGTCCGGGGTGAAACGGGCCTGGAAATCGTCCCCCAGCATGGGCAGCAGGGCGGCCTGGAGCGGGGCGGAAAGGGTCTCGAATGGCTTGGCAAAGCGGGGATGCATACTGTGTCCTCAAAGGCCAATTGGGGGGCCATTGTAGGGAGCAAGCGCGGCGAATTGTGTGAGCGCGCTCACGCCTTGATGGGCAAAGGGGCGGGGATGGTAAAGGAAACGTTTGTCTTTCGCAATCTGTGCGCCAGCTCCCGGCATCAGGGAGGCGAGGGTATCGGATGGAAACGGTGAAAGGGCACAGAGGCCATGGCCGCAGGGGCGGCCACGGCAGCGGGGATCAGGTCAGCCAGTGGTAGAGGGCGAACAGCAGGGGGGCGATGGCCGCGGTCAGCACGCCGCACACCACCATGGCCAGCGACGAGAAGGCGCCCTGGGTCACCCCCTGCTCGGCGGAGGCGGCGGTGCCGATGGCGTGGGCGCAGGCTCCCATGGCGAGTCCCTGGGCCTCGGGGTCGGTGACCCGCATCAGCTTGAGCAGGGGATAGCCCGCCAGGGCCCCCAGGATCCCCACCACCACCACCACGGCGGCGGCGATGGCGGGAATGCCGCCGAGGGACTGGCTGACGCTCATGGCGAGCGGCGTGGTGATGGACTTGGTGGCGATGGAGGCGAGCAGCGCCGGATCCGCCCCCATCAGGTGGCCGACCACCAGGGTGGTGCAGACCGAGATGAGCACCGCGGTGAGGGTACAGGCCAGGATGGGTGTGAGCTTGTCGCGGATCTGGCGTGCCTGCTGGTAAAGCGGCAGGGCCAGGGCCACCACGGCGGGTTCCAGCAGGGCGGTCAGGGGCGAGGCCCCCTGCTGGTACTGATCCAGGGGCAGATCGAGCCAGAGCAGCAGGCCGATGATGACGGCGGTGGGGATCAGCACCGGATTGATGACGGGCCAGGGCAGGCGGCGGTAGAGGGCCCGGGTCATGAAATAGAGGGCCAGGGTGAGGGGAATGGCCAACCAGAAGATCATGGCTGCATCCTTGTGATGACAGGGTAAGGTGAGGTGAGGGGCAGGGCGAACCAGAGGATCATGGCTTGTTCATCCTTTGATAGAGGTGGCCGACCGCGCCCAGGATGAGCACGATGCCGAGCACGACGCAGAGCATGATGAGACCGAAGGATTGGCGCAGGGGCTCGAGCCAGGCCACCAGGCCCACCGCCACCGGCACGAACAGCACCCCCATGTGGCGCAGCAGCAGGCCGCCCCCCAGCTCGACCCAGGAGAAGCGGACGATCTGCAAGGAGAGCAGCACGAACAGCAGCAGCATGCCGATGATGCTGCCGGGGAAGGCGAAGGGCAGGATGGCCGCCACGGCCTTGCCTGCCAGCAGACAGGCGATGATGACCAGAAAATCACGAAGGTAGCGCAGGGTGCGTTGCAGCAGCACGGGGGCCTCATCTTGGCAAGTGTGAGCAAGGTCGCAGTTTAACAGGCACGGGGGGGAGGGAACAGGGTCAACTGGCCCGCAGGGGATACAATGGCCCCGGCTTCATCCCCATTCACAAGAAGGAGTTCCCATGTCGACCCCCTCTCTCCTGGCCCGGTTGCGCCAACTGCCCGCCGATCCCGCCCTCCCTGACACCCTGCTGCAAACCCGCCAGTGGGAGGGGCCGCTTTGCCGGGTGAGGCTCGACAACACCGGGAAGCAGTCCGAGGCCGTCCACCACTGGCGGCTGTTTGAGGGGGATCTCGGACTTGCGCCCGACGCGGCCATCTACGGGGAGGGGTTCCAGATGCTGGCCCAGACCGGGGGACGCTGGAATGCCCCCGAGCACCTGGGCCGCTGCCCCGATGCGTCTGTCTATCGCATCACCGCCGATCATGGCTACCACACGGTGCACAACCTGCTGCTGGTGGCGCTGGAGGGGGGCTGGCTGCTGCTGGCCTTTGCGAGCTGCCAGCGCTTTGGCGGGGAGTTTCGTCTCCATCCCGACGGGCGCCTCGAGATAGTGATGAACACCGAAGGGCGCACCCTGGCGCCGGGTGCGTACTGGCAGAGCGAGGCGCTGATCTGCCTGGAGGGGCCGGACAGGGAGGCCCTGCTCGCGACGCTGGCGCAGCATATCGCCGCCGAGCACGGCTCCCTGGTGGGGGAGGTGCCCACGCGCCCGAGCGGCTGGTGCTCCTGGTATCACTATTACGCGAACGTGAGCGCGGCGGACATTCGCGAGAACCTGGCGGTGCGGGCCGAGCGTTTCCCGGCCCTGCGCTACGTGCAGATAGATGACGGCTATCAGGCCAGGATGGGGGACTGGCTCACCCCTTCCGCCAAGTTCGAGGAGGGGGTGGCGGCCCTGGCAGGGGAGATCCGCGCCGCCGGTTGCGAGCCGGCGCTCTGGGTCGCCCCCTTTATCGCCGAGCCCGGCTCGCAAGTGTTCCAGGATCACCCTGACTGGTTCGTGAAAGGGGAGGATGGCCTGCCGCTCCCCTCGGAGCGGGTCACCTACGGGGGCTGGCGCTGCACCCCCTGGTACGTGCTGGATGGCACCCACCCCGAGGTGCAGACGCACCTGGAGCAGGTATTTCGCACCCTGCGTACCCAGTGGGGCATTCACTACTTCAAGCTCGATGCCAACTTCTGGGGGGCCATCCACGGTGGTCGCTTCCACGACCCCGCCGCCACCCGGGTGGAGGCCTATCGGCGCGGCATGGCCGCCATCCTGCGCGGTGCCGGGGAGGGGGCTTTCCTGCTCGGCTGCAATGCGCCGCTGTGGCCGAGCCTCGGCCTGGTGCACGGCATGCGGGTGAGCGATGACGTGGAGCGCCAGGGCCCCCGTTTTCGCCAGATAGCGCGAGAAGCCTTCTGCCGCGCCTGGCAGCACGAGCGGCTCTGGGTGCTGGACCCCGACTGCGTCTGCCTGCGGGATATTCCGGGCCAGCACGGGAGCCGCGCCGAGTACGACTTCCACCTGGCCGCCCTGGTGGCGAGCGGTGGCATGGTACTGGCGGGGGACAGATTGCAGGATCTGGACGAGGCGCAAGGGGCGCGCCTTGGCAAGCTGCTGGCCCTGTGCGCCGCGCGCACCCCGGCGGCCCGCTTCGAGGGGATGGCATTCGAGCGCGGGCGGGTGGCGCTGCCCGGGGGCGGCGAGCTGCTCTGCCTGTTCAACTGGGGGGAGCACGCCTGCGAGTTCCCGTTGGCGCCGGGGGGCACGGACTTCTGGGACGAGACGCCCCTGGGGAGCCCCCTGGTGCTGCAAGGGGGGCAGGGGGCGGTGATCCGCTACCCCTGATGGCGTTGCACTGCAAAAAGGCTCCCTCGGGAGCCTTTTTTACGTGGCGAAATGGTCTCTAGAAGTGCCACTCCATCCCGATGGCGTAATTGGCGGAGCCATAGCCCGGGATCTCGTTGCTGGAGGCGAGCGCCTTGACGGTGAGGCGAGTTGTCAGGGGGATGCCGAGCCCCATGCCGATGGCGATCTCGTCGCTCTGATCCCCCATCATGTCCACCCGCAGGGTGCGATAGAGGGAGAGATCCTGGCTCATCTGGGCATAGATCTGGGACGACTTGTTGTAGAGCTGGCCGAACACCTCCATCTGGAAGCCGTTTTGCGGCGTGATGGCCAGGGGAATGCCGGCGAAGCGGTAGAGATCCGAGTGGTTGAAATAGCTGTTGGTGATTTGCGGGGTGAAGTCGGTCTGCTGGTAGAGGGTGCTGAAGTTGTGCTCGATGAGCCGGTAGGTCTGCTCCGGCAGGCGCAAGAGGTAGTCTGGCACCTCGAACCGGGCGCCAGCGAGGGCGGCCTGGGGCAGCAGGGCACAGGCGACGAGTGTCAAAGCAGGCAGAGCTGAACGCATAAAACGAGAGTTCCCCAACAGTCGAAAGCACGGCATCCATGCCGTCAGCGCATCTAAATATTCACACTATCAGGAGCTTGGGCTCCCTGCCCATTATGTCGCGAGCCGGGGAAACGCATCGGTTTTTAACTGTGAAACGGCTCACATCTCACAGATTTTCAAGGTAGTGATAGAGACTCTTTAGAATCGCAAAGTTCCGTTCGTTCCCCTGGTTCTGTTCCGCCAGGGCTTCCAGGCGCGGCACATAATCCGGCAGGCGGCGGCTGAAGTAGTCGCTGCAGTGCAGGCGCCAGCGCTTCTGCTCCGCTTCGCTCAAGGTGTGAGGCCAGTTGCGGGCGCGGTAACGGAACAGCATCTCGGGCAGACGGGGATCCGTGAAGGCAAACTCCCGCTCCCCCAACAGATCCGCCGGGGTGGCGCGCACCAGATCCATGGTGGACTTGTCGCCGTGGCCGAAGAAGCCGGCGTAGAGCTGGGTGTCGGGGTCGCCGTCGGTGCTGCCGGCAAACTCCTGGTTGAACACCTCCACCAGTTTTTCCCGCACCTCGGGGTGGGCCCGCAGCAGATCCAGGCTCTTGCGGCACTGAGCCCGATTGATGCCCAGCTCGTCCGCCCGCTCCGGCGTCAGGGTGGCGGCCGGGGCCAGTACCGGGCACTTGTTGATGTGCACCAGTTTGACCGGAATGCCGGCCAGATCCCCCAGCTCCTCTTTTTTGGTGTAGAGGCGCTCGCGGATCTCCTCGCAGGAGAGCTCGATAAGCGGAGTCGGGTCACGGGTCAGATCCACCATGATCACCGCGTTCTGGTTGGTGGGGTGCCAGGCGAGCGGCGACACCCAGCTCGCACACCCCTGCCAGGGGGAGAACATGCCGGAGACGTGCACCAGGGGTTTCATGGTCACCACGTCGATGAGGGCCTTCACCTTGTTCTTGTTGCGAAGATCAAAGAGGTACTCGAAGAGCTTGGGCTGGGCTTTTTTCACCAGCCTGGCCATCTCGATGGTGGCCAGCACATCCGAGAGCGCATCGTGGGCGTTGGCGTGGGCCACGCCGTTGGCCACCGTCAGCTTCTCCAGCCTGAAGCTCGGCTTGCCCTCGTCGTCAAACGCCCACTCTATCCCCTGCGGGCGCAGGGCGTAGCAGGCCCGCAGCATGTCGAGGATGTCCCAGCGGGAGTTGCCGTTCTGCCAGGCGTAGGCATAGGGGTCATAGAAGTTGCGATAGAGGGTGTAGCGGGTCACCTCGTCATCGAAGCGGATGCTGTTGTAGCCCAGCACGCAGGTGCCCGGGGTGGCGAACTCTGCGTGGATCTGGCGGATGAAGTCCGCCTCGCACAGCCCGTCCTTCATCGCCTTTTGCGGCGTGATGCCGGTGATGAGGCAGGCTTCCGGCTCCGGCAGGTAATCCGCCGGCGGCTTGCAGTAAATCACCAGCGGCTCGCCGATGACGTTGAAATCCCCGTCGGTGCGAATGCCCGCAAACTGCGCCGGTCTGTCTTTGGCCGGACTGATGCCGAAGGTCTCGTAGTCGTGGAAGTAGTAAGTGGGCTGGGTGGTCTGCTTCGCTGATGTGCTCATGTGTTCTTGTATGTTCACGCTTCTGATTGATTTTTCAGGGTTTAGTGCTGTTCTGGTGAGGTGCAAATTCCGAAGACACTTTCATCGTTCACCCAAACCTGACGTTGTTCAATGGCCTGCTGGTACATTATCTGGTACAAAACACCCCATGAGAGTGGTACAAAATTTTAATGGGGTAGCAATGGCGTTATCAGATAGCTGGCTTCGAGGGGTGAATGGTAAACCATATGCTGGCCCGAGCGAAGTGAGCGACGGTGATGGGTTGAGTGTCCGGGTCTCACCGAAGGGGGTGGTTGCGTTCCAGGTTCGGCATGTGGTCGACGGGAAGCGGGTTCGGACCTCTCTTGGCCGGTACCCGGCTCTGACCTTGCGAGAGGCTCGGATAAAGGCCGATGAGCTCAAAAGCGGTGTTGCGCCGATCAGTGCCTCGGGCGATGAGCCTACGCCTGCAGCCTTGTTTGATGAGTGGTTCGAGAAGTACGTGATGCGGGAGTGCCGAGAAGGCACCCAGAAATACTATCGCTATACCTTCTCGTCAGTGAAGAACCGCTTGCCTGACCGGCCAATCAACCAGATCACCATGGACATGTGGTTGAGCTATTTCGATGCCATCAGTGAGCGGGCTCCGGGGGTAACCCGGGCGGTGATCACGGCGTTGAAGGCGTGCTTCAACTGGCATGTTCGCCGCGGCACGATCAACATGCCCAACATGATGAGTCTGCGGGCTCGAGATGTCGGAGCTCCCGCCAAGACCGGACACCGAGTGTTGACGGTTCCCGAAGTCGCCAAGATCTGGCGTGCCATCGAGGCCAGCCGGGCAGGCACCGGCAACAAGGTGATTCATCTGCTCTGCTTGGTCTATGGGTGCAGGCTTTCCGAGGCCAGAACGCTCAAGCGTCAGGACCTGGATTTCGAGTCTATGGTCTGGACCGTGCCGGCGGAGATCAGCAAGACCGGCAGGCCTATCCGCCGCCCCATTACATCGGTGGGCAAGCAACTGTTCGAACGAGCCGCGATGGCGTCGGTGGACCCGGTCTATCTGTTCCCAGGTCAGGGGGAGGGGAATGGGCCGTTGGAGATCCACTCGTGCAATCGGCTGGTGAGCCGCTTACGCAGCAGCCTGGGGATCCCCCATTGGCGGATTCATGATGCTCGTCGAACGCTGTCGACCCGGTTATCGGAAATGGGGGTGTCGCCCCATATCACCGAAGTGATGCTGGGGCACACCCTGCTTGGCGTGATGGCTGTTTACAACAAACATGACTGGCTTGAGGATCAAGCGGCTGCCTATGAGCGCTGGTGGACAGTGATCCAGCGGGAGCTAGGCGTTGCCACTGATCCGGTTGTGGCTGTCAATCCAGGCCATGACGTGTGACTTGATCCAGCGCAGCGGCTGGTGGTCGATCGGCTTGGGAAACGTGGCGTCTTTATTGCGTAGGTGATAGAGCGCGGTCCGTCCCTTGCCAAGCATTACCAGCAGCTCTTTCTGTTCAATTTTCTCAATTGGCTCAATCATAATGCCTCCGTCAGAACGGCAGATCGTCGTCAAAATCAATCGGCGGCTCGTTGTAAGCGGGCGGCGCCGGTTGCTGTGCTGGGCGGCCATATCCGCCCTGTGGTTGTGATGCCGGTGGTTGTTGCGGCTGGCCCTGCTGCGGCCTGCTGCCAAGCATCTGCAGTACTCCTGTGAAACTATCGACCAACACCTCAGTTGTGTAGCGGTCGCTGCCGTCCTGCGCCTGCCATTTTCTGGTCTGCAGCTTGCCTTCGACGTAGACCTGCGTCCCTTTCTTGAGGTGCTTTCCTGCAACCTCAGCCAACGCGCCCAAGAAAACAACCCGGTGCCACTCGGTGCGCTCTTTCTGCTCACCGGACTGCTTATCGCGCCATGATTCTGAGGTGGCCAGGGTGATGCTGGTGACAGCGTTCCCGCCTGGCATGTAGCGCACTTCCGGATCCTGACCAAGGTTGCCGATCAGGATGACCTTGTTGATGCCTCGTTTCATTCTGAACCACCCACCATAAGCGCTTGATAGATAGCACTGACGTAGCGGGCCTGATGCTTGGCATCATCCAGTGCGCGATGGGCCACCCCCTCGAATGGCATATCTTTTTTAGGGTCGAAGCCGAGCATGTGGCGTCCGAGTTCCACAATGGTTCGAACGTCACGGTCATTCCAAAACGCCCATCCTAGCGGCATCCGAGTTTCCTGATAGGCGTTACGCAGGATCACGTTGTCAAATCCGGCTCCGTTTCCCCAAACCTGTAAATCAGGCTTACCACCTTTATTTCCGTTCTGCATCCATTCGCACAGCCTCGCAAGTGCATCACTCAGCGAGCAGTGTTTCACTGATGGCTTGAGTGCCGCGCGCGCTTCATCGCCCCGCTCCAGCCACCACAGCACGGTGTCAGGGTCCATCTCCCCGAATCGGGCACTGTCACTCAGGTGGATATGAGCCTCGAACTCGGCGCCAAGTTCACCGGTCATCGGGTCAAAGAACACAGCCCCGATGGTGACGATGGCCGCGCGGGGGCCTTTGCCCATTGTTTCCAGATCTAGCATTACGTTATGCATAAGTTCCCTCACAATTCTGTTCTGTTGTTGCGACCTTCCAGCGGTAGCCGCGGTGGTGCTTCTGCTCGCCGCGCAGGCAGCGTGAGATCATCTCCCGGTCAAACCCCATCTGGCGGTGTGCCTCGTGGATGCTGCCGAACTGGACGGTCTTGCCGTTGCGATAGGTGCCGATCACCGGCTTGCATTCCCACTGTGACGGGGTGACCTTGTCCACATAGAGGCGGCGGCCTGATGCCATCGCCCCGAGCGCGTTGCAGATCTGGCATTTCTCAACCCGGGTATCGAATCTCGGTTCGCGGTGAATGGCTGCGATAATCCCGCTGGCCCGCGAGGTGCTGACGTTGAACTCGGCCGCCACGTCAGCGCTGACGGCCCCCTGTGCTCTGGTGTGAACCCACTCGGCCACGTCTTGAACGATGCTCATAAAGACCCACCTTCCTGTTTTTGCTCTTTGTGGAGCAAGTCATCGTGAGATGGTCCGATAATGGATTGAGGGTCTTCACCAGCAAACCTGATAACCTGTCTCCATACGCTATCCAAAGTCCTGCGATAAACGTTCTCCATGGGGCGGTGAGCAACCTGCTGGTGCCAGCTAGTAACTGCAAAATCAAGCAGACTCAGATCTTGTTGATGTGGAAGTTTTCCTGCCAGTGCCGCGTCGCACCGTGATGGGAATGACTGCGTTTGCGGAACTTCGCCGATTGCCTCCCTCAGCAGCTCCGCCATCACACCACACTGGCGGGTTGCATCTGCAAGCTGTTCGGCCAGTTCATGATCGCGCTTGTTTGCCAGCCCAAGCACCACATATCCAGGCTTTTGCTCGAAGTCGGTGATGTAACTGACCGTCCTTTCCACAAAATTTCCGTTGAACTTGCCATCCCAAGACTTGAGAATCAGGGTGTCGCCGACTTGGAAGTTGCGATCGGTGTTGTTGCGGATCTCGAATGTCTTCTCGCCGTTGACAACTGCAGCGAAGTATTCCGGCTTAATCTTGAGCTCGTGTTTCATCGCAATCCCCTTAAATCAGTGCCAGCGCCACGAAAGCGGCCAGTGTGTTGAGTGCCAGAATGGTGAGTCCGGCAGCTTGTTGTTTGGTCATAGCTTCCATCCGTCCTGGTCGAGAGTGGGTGCAATGGTCACCATGTCTAGCCACACCTTGGCGATTTGCTCATCGCACAGGGCAGGTGCGTTATCGTCAGCATGCTGGCCGACGGCGATCATGGTTGGTGTCGCCTGTTTCGGGACCAGCACCCAGCCTTCCGGCAGTTCAATCTCGAGTGTTTCGGCGTAGAACAGGCGCATGCGCATTGCCGGGGTGAGTTGGATTTTCATGCTGCCTCCATCAGTGCCTGGATGATTCGCTTTCCAGCCAGCGGCGGAACGGCGTTGCCAGCCATGTGAACAGTCAGCCGGTGGTTGCTTGGGCGCTTGATGTCGCGCGGGAAGCTCATTGCCAGCAGGTTTTCTTCTGCCGTGAGCATCCGCATACGGTCGCCATCCACGACAGCCCAGCGATCGCGGGTGGTGATGGTGCCGATCGGTCGCTCAATACTTCTCCCGGTGCGGGTGTTGCCGTAGTAGCTCATCACGAATCGATCACCGTGGGCCGCTCTGCCGTTGGCAACCCGCTCCAGCGTCGCTTCTGCTCGTCCTGGCTTGGCAATCGGTGACCAGCGCCCTGCGGTGAAGTCAATGAACTGTGCAGCAGGTACATGCTCCAGCTTTGGCAGGTTCAGGGTTAATGGGTTTGCCGAGCGGGTGCAGACTATGAACATCCGGATCCGCTCCTGCGGAACACCGAGATCCGCGCAGTTGACTACATGTGGCTCCAAGGCATAGCCGAGAGCCTGCATGGCTGCCGCCCACGCCGGATAGAGCGGCCACTCAAGGAACTCCGGCACGTTCTCTACGATGGCGGCTTGCGGACGGTGAAACTCAATGGCAGATACCACGGCCCACGCCGTTGAACGACTGGCATCATGCTGCGGGTTTCCGCTGGCCCTTCCCCGCGCTTTGCTGTGACCCTGGCAGCATGGGGAGGCTAGCAGCAGATCATGACTCGGCACTTGCGTCCAGTCGGCCTGGTGCAGGTCTTGGCAGACGTGCTGAGTGCCAGGGTGGTTCTCGCTGTGCCAGTGGACCGCTTCCTGCCAGTGGTTTGCTGCCCAAAGCACTTCGCAGCCAGCCATCACGGCGCCGGTAGACCAGCCACCAAGGCCAGAGAACAGATCGATTGCCTTCATGCTGCCTCCCCGTTGTCGATATTCAGCGGCAACTGTTCTTCATCCGGATGCAGCAGGCGGCTGGCCATATCGGTGGCGCAGTCCATGGTAGTGGCGTCATCGCTTCCGCTGTCGATGATGTCGCGCACATAGCCAGCCAGCAGGCGGGTGTTTGCCGGAGTCAGGTAAGCGACTTCGTCAATCCGGTACATCACCGCCTTGACGGCTGGGAAGTTGTGCCAGTCGTGCAGCGGTTCGATATCGGCCAGCGGGTTAACCGGTGCGCTGGTGGCCTCTGCTGCCGGCGCTTCATTGCCCCAGCAGTCCCAACCGGCAGCGGATTCGCGGGCGAACAGCTCGATGCGCGGCACGTCACCGCACATTTTCTGGATGGCAACGCGAAACTCGTTCGGCTTCTGGCTGTGCTTGCCAACCTCTGCCTCGATGACGGCCCGCACGGCGCGGTCCTTGATGAGCTCTCTCACCTTGCCACGCACCCCAATCAGGGCAGATTCAGACCCAGCCCGGGTGGTGAACCCCATGCCGAAGTGTGGGAGCCAGCGCTTGGTCATCTTGCGCCAGACAAAGCCGTTCATGTTGACCAGGCGGAAGCCCCACGCCTTGCACAGGTCGATGGCTTCTTGCGGCATGCTGCCAACCCACCACATCACCAGCAGGCAGTGATCGTCAGCGAGTTTGGCAACCGGCAGCGCGGCCATGTCGGCCAGACTGGTGACGGTGTATTGCGCCTCGGCTGAGCTGGTCATGCTGCCGCCGGTGTTCTTGTTGTTGAACTGCCAAGCGGGATCGGCGTAGATGACGCGGTATTTGCGATCGGTGTTGAAGATATCGATGTTCACGCCGCCACCTCAACAGGACTCACCGCACACGGCATGATGATGGCTTTGGCGCCAGCGTATTGGCGGCTCTGCAGATCGACTTCGATAGCCGTTTTCGCACCGCGCAGGTTAACGGCGCATTGCGGGTATTGGCTGCCGAGCTCTTTACATGCTTTGGCTACGCGAGCGCAGAAGTCGAAGTTGATCCCGATGCGGTCGGTAGGGACGGCCTCGCCAGTTGGTACAGCGCGTTCCCAGTCTGGGTACTTGCCATCAATTTTGTGGAAGAAAGCGCATTGCTGGTGGCCCTGGCTATCAAGAACAGCGGCCGCAGTTGGTGTGACACCTTCGAACTCGCCGGTAATGAGGTTTTTCACCTTCATGCTGAAAGGCTTTGCCTCAACGCAGCGAACCACGCCGATCTTGCTCTCATCGTCATAAAGCAGCTCGAGGCTGTGAGCCTTCGCCGGGATCTTGCCTTTGATGGCAATGATCATCTGCTCATCAGGGCGCAGGTCTGACTCGTATGGAGAGACGAACATCACATGACCATCGGTGGCGACGATGTGCGATTTGGTGATCATGATGCCGTTCAGGTAGTAGCGAACATCCTGTTTGGCCTGAAACAGCATGGCGGCCTTTACCAGTGCGGCCGGTACGGTGGCGATGTGTTTCATGCTGCATCCCCTGTGTTTTCCGGATACCAGACAAAGCCATCTTCGGCTTGGCGGATTACCTTGCCGCACTCCATGGCGAGGTTGAATTCGGCGGTTGCTCTTTGGGAGTCAATCCAGGCAGGAAGCATGATCACCTCATCGGCCATCATCACCATGGGGCAGCAGAGCTGCATGTATTGCTGCTGGGTGAGGCCGTCCGGCAGGGTTGCCGGGTTGAGTACGACGTGGCCTTTTTGCTGCTGGTGGAGCGCTTCGGTGTTGAAGGCAGGGCGGTTGTATTCCGGCAGGCCAGACATTGGCCCTGCGATGTAGATGATTTTGCGTTGCTGGTTCGACATGGTTCATCCCGTTTACTGGTGTATCTGGGATAAAGATATGCGCTATGCGCAAATGCGTCAAGCGCATATTTAAGGGTGTTAAAAAGCCCACCGTGCTGGTGGGCTTATCTTGGGGGGTTAGCGACTACGCCTTGCCGTACTTCTCTGCGAACTTCTCATCAGACATGCAGAGGTACATGATGAACTCAATGAAGGCGATCACCGCTGGGATAAACGTCCAGCAGAAAATCAGGTAGAGGAAACCTTGCAGGGCTTTGCCAAGGTAGAACTTGTGAATACCAAGGCCACCGAGGAAGAAGGCCAGCAGAGCAGCAGTGATCCTGCTCTTGCTTGATCCATATACCGCCCCGCAGTGAGGGCATGACACTGCTGTTTTGTGAATTTCTTTACCGCACCCGCGACAAAAAACCATATCTGACATATTAACTCCCTATTATTTTTAATATTGAAGTACAAACTACTCTGCATCTATCGATTATATGTCTTTCCGCCAGTCGAAATGCCGTAGAGCCACGAACTGTAAGGAAAGCGCCCCAAAATCGTTGCATTTTCGCCAACGGCAGCCAGCGTCATCCCCCTGCACAGGAGGCTAACCCCACCTTGCATTCTTTCACACATAGCATCCGGGCTATCTATGAACTCAGTTTTATTCAAGCGCATCATAATAGCGGTCTGACCTTTTGGAATTGCTCCAATTGGCGGTATGACAAATATGGTTAGTTGCGTATAGCAGACCACGGCTATCACTGCGAGAATAGCAATACCTGCGATCATCATTTTTTTCATCTCTGGATTCCATTTTTCCATATTTATAAAAAAATAATGGCACTACAGCTTTACCATTACTACCAACTCAATTGTTTTTTACTGGCCTTCAGGTTCTCGTTGTACATCATCAGAATGTTGTCGTAGTTGCACATATCGATAGGGCTGTTGCAGTAATCTTTGATAACCCGATCCATTATTTTGCGATCGGTAGCCTGTGTTGCCTCCTTGAATGAGCTGAGATTCTGATCTTCCATCATGCGCAGCATCGACGGCTGGCACATATCGAGCTGGCTCTCGCAGTAGTCTTGCTGTACGCGATCCTTGATGTACTGAATCACTTCCTGCTTCTGGGCCTCTGAACCATCAAAATCCATCGGGTGGATAAAGCCAGCCATTGCAGATATCGGGAATAACATCATCCCGAGAATTACCGATTTGTTTTTATATCCCATTGCTCTTTTCCTTTTTTATTTTAAGGCATTAATGCCAAGACTTAGCCCAATACTAAGCGCTTGCGATACCAGAGAACGCGTAATCTCTCGGCCATCCTGTTTTACCGCATCCTTGAGCCGTTCGCCGAGAGGTGTGGTTAGGCTACCAGGTGTCGCCTTTAGGGTTTCAAGACCCTTGGCGGTGAGGACCGCTTCAGCTAATCCTGATTTTTGGTGAACCGTTGCTCTGATGTAGCCGCTATCTACCAGCCATACCAATGACGCCATTACCAACTCGGCCTGCTGGGTTAATTCACTGCCTGTAAATCCATCAACTTCAAAAACCAGCCCTTCACCTGTATATTTTACCAGTGGTAAGGCGATAGGGATCGGGAATGCCTCGTAGAGCAAGGCAAAGGTTTGCCCGGCGATTGCATCAAATTGTTCAATGTTGGAGGCCGTCATGTCTAATCCTGAAAAGAACGTGAAAACAGAAGCTGAAAGAAACGCCGAGATGACCGATCTGGTGGATGAGTTCATTAAAGTCATTAAGGCGACAGCGGCGGGAACTGAAACGGTGCCACGGCAGAGAACTTATTGGCACACCAGACTGCCGCAGATACCACCTGAATTGCTGGCTCCGGCCCTTTCTGAGGCGCTTACATGGGGGATTAGGGGCGCGGTGAGCGCCGAGGTTGATAATGTGCTGCGTCAGGTGAAAAAGGTAATTGGTTAAACCATCCATGGTCTACCCCTAGCGGCGTCGTCTGCGGCGGCGGTGTTCCACCATGGTGCCGATGATTTGAATGGGCTGGCGATCTGATCGCATGGTGGCGTAGTCGTCATTGAGTGGGGCCAGCTCGAAGATCTCTTTGCCGTCTTCGCTGTAGCCGCGTGGGCGGTACTTCTTGAAGGTGGCCTCTTCTTCGCCGTTCTTGGCAACCACGAAGTCACCAGGGTGAAGCGGTTCGTCCGGGTCGATCAGTACCAGATCCCCCTCGGTGAATTCCGGCTCCATGGAGTTACCCCGGATCACGATGGCAAAGGCGCGCTCGCCCAGCTCGAGATCGGTGGTGATGTAGGCCATATTGCCATCGCACTCGCGGATCTCGTTCGGCGCGGTCCATACCCCCGCCTGCACATAGCTGATCACCGGGATCCGGTGGATATCTGGCTGGGCCATTTCCATGTTTTGGTGGGGAGAAGCGGGCGAGTCATCAGAAAAAAGCTCTGAAACAGGCACGCTCAGTGCGTCCGCGATCTTGGATAGCAACTGTGGGCTGAAGCCCTGCAGGTCACGTTCCAATCGAGAAATATTGCCAACATCACTGTCCACCTGAGTGGCCAGCTCGTTGATCGTCATTTTGCGCGCTTTTCGCAGCGCCCTGATCTTTGCTCCAACTTTCATTTGTCCATGATGGCAATTTATATGCGGTGTGCGCAAAGCGTGACACGCATATGTTTCTGTGCTTGAATATGCGTGTAGCGCATATAAGGGGGCGTTCATGCTTACACCTCTTCGAAAGCTGCGAGAGCAGCAGAAGGTAACGATCAATCAGCTGAGTCAGGCGGTAGGGATTGACGTTGGAAACCTGAGCCGCATTGAGCGTGGCCTTCAAAAGGCATCGTTAGAGCGAGCCCAACGGATTGCTGATTTTTTCTCTCAAGAAATCAGCGTTATGGAAATCATCTACCCAGAGCACCGCCAGTGATTACCGCCAGGCCTGCTCTACGGAAACCATCATGACAGAAGCCAAAAAAACAACTACGAGAGTCAAGCGGGATCACTCCCACGCATCTGACCCTATTGACGCCGCTTATCAGTTGAGCCGCCGGTACAACATCACCGAGCTGGCCAAGCTGATGGGCAACAAGCGCCCGACCACCCTGAACAACAAGTTCAACCCGCAGTGCGAAGACCATCACCTGACCCTGTCTGAGGCGATGGCTGTGACCGAGCTGACCGGTGACAACGCCATTCTGCAAGCCTGGGCGCTGTCCCGCGGCCATACGTTGGTGGCCCTGCCGGATAGCACGGTGACCGAAGAGGAGCTGGCCGACCAGGTGATGCTGGTGGGTGAGGTGGTTGCGGCGGTGTTTGGTGAGTTGCGTGAGGCAAGGCAAGACGGGGTGATTGACCCCATTGAGCGGAAGGCTATCACGGCGGCAGTGCACCGGGCCATCAAGGAGCTGCTGAGCCTGGAAGAGTCGGTAGCCAGTCAGGTGCGCCCGTTCCCGGGGCCACATGCACAAGGAGAGAAGTGATGAAGGAAGCACAAAAAGAGTGGGCCGGCGCTGCGCTAACAGCCCGACCCGAGGTTGGTTTTCGCGGAGAAAACAACGTGGATAAGCGTACCGAAGCTGGCGCCAAAGCGCAAGGCAAGCGGCGCAACGTGATCCCGGCTGTGATCCCGCGTCTGGTGGAGAGTCAGGGCCAGTCCTATCTGGTCTATGGCGGTCTGCTGCGCGGCATCAAGATCCCGGCAACCAAAGAGCAGGCCAAGCGTCACCTGAACTGCCTGATGCAGCACCTGCAGGAGGTGGCCCATGGGTAACGTAGTTCGCCTGGCACCGGCCAGCGCACCCACCACACAGCGAGGCTGCAACGTGAACGAGAACCGCCGCAGCGGGTTTGTGCTGCTGTACAAGAGCATCAAGGATGCCACGTTTTACCGTGACACTGCTCGCAAGTCCCTGTGGCTGCACCTGCTGCTCGAGGTCACCCACGAGCGCACCGAGGATACCTTCAACGGCAACCGCGTCACCCTGAGCCGTGGCCAGCTGGTTGGCTCTGCTCGTTCGCTGGGTGAAGCCTGTGGCATCTCCGAAGATAGCGCCCGCCGCTCTCTGGATGCCTTCGAGCGTGACGGGATGATCACTCGCACCAGCAAGCAGGGAACCAAGGGTTACACGTTGATAACTGTTCTCAATTACGACCAGTATCAGCGCGGAGTTTCAGAACACGATGGCGCGGAGTTAGGCGCGGAGTTCAAAGCCGCATCGGATATTGGGTTGCAGGTGGTATCGCAATCTGATTGCGCGGAGTTAGGCGCGGAGTTTCACGCCGAATCTCTAAACAATATAAACAATCAAACAAGTAAAGATCTTAAACCCTCTTCGTCCCAACTCGCTGACGCGAGTCGAGACCAGCAGAGTGAGCATGGCGCAAGCGATGAGCTGGCCACTGCTGAGCAAGGCCAGACCGAGCAGGGCTCTGCAAAGCAAAAGACCCGCATCATCGAGGGGGCTGCAGTCCAGACCCCGAACGGCAAAGCTTGGGGCACCTCCGAAGACCTGCAAACCGCGCAGTGGATGTTCAAGCGGGTGCAGCAACTCAACCCGACAGCGCAAGAGCCGAACTGGGCGCAGTGGGCCAACGTGGTTCGCCTTATGCGCGAGCTGGACAAGCGCACTCACCGGGAGTTCTGCGAGCTGTACGACTGGGTGAGCCGGGATCCGTTCTGGTGTGCCAACGTGCTCTCCCCGCAGAAGCTGCGCGAGAAGTGGGATCAGCTGGTTGCCAAGCGCAGCGTCCCATCTGCCAAGCCGCAGCACCTCTCCAACCTGATGCAGGCCCAGAAGCAGGCGCAAGCCCTGCGCGAACAGGGGGTGTCATATGACCGCAATACTCCCCTGTAACACAGCTGGCCTGCCAACTACCCAAGACCCGCTGCAGGTTAGCACCGGCATGACCCTGTTCCTGGCTGACGAGCTGCTGCCGCTGATGGCTGGTCTGTGGCCTGCCAGCGCCAACCAGCTGGACGGAAATGTTCGCGGGGTTGCCGCGGCGTGGGGCCTGCAACTGCGCGGCCTGACTGCCGAGCAGATCTCGGAAGCGGTGATGGTGCTGGCCAACGATACCGCCCGCCAGTTCGCTCCGCGTCCTGCTGAGGTCAAGGCCGCAGCGATGGCGATGCTGGCCCCCGTCCAGTCAGCTGCGCCGATCGGACAAACCATTTCGGTAAGAGCCTGCGAGATGATCGCCGAGGCGCGGGTATTCATGCGCAGCGGTGCTGTGCGGTGGGATGAGCTGCAAGGCGAGATTTCCGCCGTTATGGGCGAGATGCGCCAGCGTGGCGTGGTGATCAGCGGGAGGGTGATGTGATGGTGGCCAATAAACACGAGCTGATCGCCAACGCGGCCCTGGCTCAGCTGCACAAGATGTGGCCCTGCACCTTCGATATCGAGATCCCGGAGGCGCCCGCCGGCTGGAGCTGGACCATGGCGAACAACGCCGGTGAGTTCGAGCTGGTGCTGGCCTGTGTCGGTGAAGGTGACGATTTCGAGCTGTCATCGGTCGAGGTGATCACCAAGGACGCAGTGGCGCTGCAGGCCTCGCTGCTCAGAGCAAACATCAGTTGTCTGGGGGTGCAGTGATGGCAGTGACATTCAGTGAAGCCTGCGAGCGGGATATCAAGGCCGCCAAGCATGTGCGGGTTGCGGTGTACCCAGAAGTTAAAGACTGGTTGCCGGTGCAGGTGCGCCTTGAGGTGTCGGATTGTCCGCGCCAGCTGGGGTTTACCTCAGCACAACACCGTGCCGGGCACTACCTGGTGCAGGATGCCGATCTCGGCGAAGTCATGGCGGCGGTAAACGCCCTGCGCGGCCAGCAACAGCGGCCCGCCACGTTGGAGATGATCAAATGCGCGATTTCATGAAGAGCACCCTGATGGTGGTGGTGATGGTGGGTCTGGCTGTGTATCTGGCCGCGAATGTGTCGATGGGGGTGAGGTGATGGAACTGATGATGCGGGGGGCAACCCCTTTGACGATGACCAGCGTGGAGATCGCCGAGCTGACCGGAAAGCGCCACGACAACGTGATGGCCGATATCCGCAAGATGCTGGTGGAAATTCAATCTCCTGAGAAGTCAGGCGATTACCAGGATGGCCGTGGTCGCACCCAGCCGTGCCTGTTGCTGGACAAGGACGAGACCCTTTGTCTGGTGGCCGGTTACAGCGCCCAGTTGCGGATCCGGATTATTCGCCGCTGGCAGGAGCTGGAGCAGCAAGCCCACCAGCCCGCGATGATGATCCCCCAGACCCTGCCGGAGGCACTGCGCCTTGCTGCCGAGCTGGCCGAGCAGAAGATGGCGCTGGAACAGAAGGTGGCGATGGATGCTCCGGCGGTGGAGTTCGCCAAGCAGATCGCCAGTGTGGAGAAGGGGATCACCTTGTCGGCGTTCGCCAAGACGGTGGGCCTTGGCCCCAATACCCTGTTCACCCTGCTGAGGGAACGCAAGATCTTGATGAGTTGCCGCGGGGAGCGCTGGAACCTGCCGATGCAGGAGTATGTGGACCGCGGGCTGTTCGCGACCCGGGAGAGCTCGTTTGACAGCAACGGCGAGCGGCGGATCAGTTTCACCCCCCTGATCACCGGCAAGGGCCAGCAGTGGCTGGTGGAGCGACTGATCCGTGACGGTATCCTGCGCGGGGTGGCGGCGTGACTCACAACCTCGCCAAACTACCCGAGCACGACCGCCAGCGTATCGAGCTGGAGAAGCAGGCTCACCTGCTGTTCTGGCGCCGTCGCCGCAACGATATCAGCCGGCAGGATGTGATCAACGCCATCGAGGCGGTGGATGAAGAGCACCGTGAATGGTTTCGCCAACAGTTGAACGCGATCAGGGGGCAAGCGTGAGCGCAGGTAACGCCGTGTTTGTTGAAGCGCTGGGGCTGGCCCTGGTGCCGCTGGGCGACAGCCTGCCAGCGGTGAGGCGCCAACTGGCTGGCAAGCCGGTACGCCTGGTGCGCGATCAGGGGGCTGACCTGCTGGCCCAGTTCCCTGAGCTGGTGTCGGCCCTGGCCTGCGCCGCAGTGGTCAATGCCGCCGGTGGGGAGCTGCTGACCGCCAATGCCACGGCTTGCGTGATAGCCGATGGCTGCATCGGGGAAACCGTCACCGCAGAAGTGGAGGGGGTGCATCTGCCTTTGTGCTGGCATCACGACAACGAGCACCGCAATGGGCAGTTACCGATCCGCCTCGCTGATGTGGCCTGGTGGCTGGCGCAGCTTGTGCTGCAGCGGGTTGCTGGCTGGTGTGGGGTGGCCGCTGCTGACCTGACTGCCCGGGATCTGTGCTGGTGGGCGACCGTCTACAAGGTGCTGCCTTCATTACCGGATCCGCTGCTGCGCTCTGCCTGTCGCCTGGCACCCATCGAACCGGATCGGAAGTGGTCGCCCCGCGGTAACCGGGAGACCGATGCCCGCTATCGTGAACATCGCCTTGAGGTGGCAGAGCGCGATCCGCTGGCCGATCTGCGGGCTCGCATCAATGCCAAACCAGCTATTCGTCAGATCGACCCAGAACCCGCGACCCTCCACCTGGGCAGGCCCAAGCGCCAGCGCTGGGAGTGTGCAGCCTACCTGGCCTTTGTCCGGCAGTTGCCCTGTGTGGTGACTGGCCAGCGCGAGGGCATCGAGGCGCACCATGTCGTGGGTCATGGGATGAGTGTGATGGGTAGTAAGGCGCACGATCTGATGGTGTTCCCGCTCGCCCACCAGCCACACATGGAGTTGCACCGGATCGGGTGGAAGGCCTGGGAAGCCCAGCACGGTTCGCAGTTGGAGCACGTTATCAACACACTGGAGCTTGCTTGCTCCCTGGGAGTGTTCAATGCCAAAAGCTGATTCATGGACGGTGACCCTGCCATGGCCCCCTTCAACCAACCGGATCTGGCGCAATGTGGCCGTGAGCGGTAAGCCCAGAACCCTGCTGAGCCAGGAGGGGAGGGTTTATCGCAAGGCTGCGGCCGATGCCTGTCTGGCTGCCAAGTTAGCCGGCAAGCAGATTCCCGATCGGCTGGCCCTGCGGCTGGTGGTGCAGGCCCCTGACCGGCGAGCCCGGGATCTGGATAACACGGTGAAGGCGGTGCAAGACGCCCTTACCCACGCCGGGGTGTGGCTGGACGATAGCCAGATCGACCGGTTGCTGGTGGAGCGTGGGCCGGTAGTGAAAGGGGGAATGGTGTCGGTAACTGTGGAGGTGATGAGTGCGCTTTGAATATGCAATTACCGTAGGGGATCCGCGTTCTGTGATGCTGCAGGCCTATCAGGCCCAGTCAACGGGGCGTTCTCATCTGACAAAGAGTGATGTGATGACGGCATTGGGAGTGGTTCAGAAGCACAATGGTGCCGGCATGGCGCTGGTGATGGCGCGTTACTGCAAAGACCTAGGGGATGCCAAGAAGGCCCTGCTAGCTGTGCAAGCCGAGTGCACCAAGATTGCCCCCCGCTATGTGGGGGCCAACAAGGAACGTGGCCATGGCATGGCCTTGCGCCGGGTGGCCGAGCTGGCCCTGGAACACTACTGCCGCACTGCTGACACTCCTGGGGCTTCCTGTCACCCGCAGTTCTGCCGGGGGCGGGGAGTGATCCGCGACCTGGAACTGAGCCGCCTGCACGGCAAGGCGATTGATAAGGTGTGCCCACGCTGTGGTGGTACCGGGCTACGCCCCATCCCGGGTACTCAGATCAGACGCGCCATTGAACCGTTGGCTGGTGGACTGACCCGTGGGCAATGGGAGCTGGGCTGGTATCCGCTCTATCTGGCCGTGCTGGATTGGTGCCACCAGCAGGAGTCAGCGGCGCAGACGCGCTATTGGTATACGACGCGGTAAGTCACTTGCCCCTAGAACCCCGCTTCGGCGGGGTTGTTGCTTGTGCAGGTGAGGGTGGCTTGACGGCCACCTGCAATTTTGTGTAGGCTGATTGCCAACGATGGAAGACTGCACCCGAAAGGTTGCGGTTTTTTTTGTTTCTTGCTCTCAAACCTCGGCTTAGCCGCAATGCTGTTCACTTAAGAGAATTTGAGTTCCAGTCCACGTAGTATCAGGACAAAAAATCGAGGGAGGCATGATGCCTCCCTCTTTCTATTGCAAGCCCCGCTGGATAAAGGCTGGAGGAAGATCGACTGGACACAGCCTTGCCCCCTCAACTCAAATCCAATTTATGAATAATCAGTCAAAAAAGTGCTTATCTGAACAGCATTGCGGCTTAGCCGGGGTTTTTTCGTTTCTGGGGTGGATTCATGAATCAAGGCCATGAGCAGATCGCTACCACTGTGGTCGGTGAAACTGCGAAATCTGCCCCTCCTGTAGCGGTGGTGAGTATGTCGTGGGCTGGTGTCTCTTTGAATGACTGGGTGCTGATCGCGACGCTTGTGTGGCTTTCGGTTCAGATCGGCTGGTTTATCTGGTCGAACATCATCAAGCCACGCGCCAAGCAGGTGGGGTAGGCATGACAAAAGTACGAATTGCCATAGCGGCGCTCACTCTCAGTGCTGCCGGCTTTGTGGGGATCCTGAATCGGGAGGGGTTTGAGCCGACGGCTTACCCCGACCCCGTACACGGTACCAAGCTCCCCACTATCGGCTTTGGGAGCACCGAAGGGGTCAAGATGGGTGACACCATCACGCCCGTCGCCGCGGTGAACAGGAGCCTTCGGGAGGTGCGGGTGTTCGAGAATGCCCTCAAGGCCTGCATCAAGGTGCCACTCCACCAGTATGAGTTCGACGCCTATGTCGAGCTCTCCCACAACATCGGTCCCGGCGCCTTCTGCCGATCCACCATCGTGAAGCGACTGAACGCTGGCGACTACCCCGGGGCCTGCGAGGCGATCCTGCTATTTAAGCGCTCCGGCAACCAGGACTGCTCGGTACCGGGGAACCGGGTATGCCCCGGGCTCTGGAAAGACCGGCTGCGCCTCAATGCGAAGTGCAAGGGGGTGTGATGGGAGTGACTCAGCAGAGCAAGGTGCTGCCGTTCCTGGCCGGTGCCTTGGTGATAGCCGCCCTGGCCGGCGGCGGTGTGGCGCTCTATCGCTCCGGTCATGCTGCTGGGGAGGAGGGGGAGCGCAAGACCTGGCAGGCAAAGTGGAATGAAGAGGCTGCCCGCCTTGCCACAGCCAGAACTAAGGCTGAGCTGAAGGCTCGGGAGGAAGAGCAGCGCCGGCAGGCTGAAATCGATGAGGTGAGAGACCATGCACAAGAAGAAATCGCCCAAGCGCAGGCTGATGCCGCTGCTGCTGACCTTGAGTCTGGCCGGCTGCGCGAGCAAGCCCGCCGCCTGGCAGCCCGAGCAAGTCAGTGCGCCAGCAATCCCGGGGCTGCCCAAGGAGGCCCGGCAGCCGGACATCCTGCCATGGTGCTCGCCGACATGCTCAGCCGGGCTGATGAAAGAGCGGGTGAGCTGGCAGCAGCGTATGACCGAGCTCGAGCGTCAGGACTAGCCTGCGAAAGAGCCTATCTCTCATTGACTCAACCCCGTTAACCCAACTACCGCAATACCCCACCCCCCAGGGTAAAGGTACTCCCAGCCACCCCCCGGCCTTACGGGTTGGACGAGGCGCAGTTTTTCACTACATATGAAACCCCAAGAAGTGAGGTTGTTGTTTTCATGTCAGAGCCATCAGACAAGGATCGCCCTGCGCCTGGCTGGCTGAAAAAATCCGACATGGCTGCAAGCCTGGGGATCTCGGTGCAAGCCTTTGATAAGTGGGGAGTTCAGCCAGTAAAAAAGATCGGGCGCAACGTTTACTTTGATGTGCGCTCGGTTGTGGATAACCGGATCGAGAACGCGATCCAAAAACACCAACCAACGGATCCTCAAGACATGGATGAGGATCAATTGGACTTCCAACGGTGGAGGCTCACCAAGGAGCAGGCCGACAAGGCCGAGCGCGAGAACCGGATCGCTGAGCGCCATCAGGTGCCGACCGAGTTTGCAACGTTCGCTCTGACGCGCATCGCCGCAAAGGTCAGCAGTCTGCTCGACACCGTTCCACTCACTATGCGCCGCCGTTATCCCGAATTGCAGACCAAGCACATCGAGGGGCTCCAGCGCGAACTGGTCATAGCCAGCAACGAGGCGGCCTCCCTGGGTGATCTGCTGCCGGAGTTACTGGATGAATATATCGACAGCACAAGTAAGTAGCCTGGCGGCTGCCGTCAACCTTGGGCTGTCAGCCCTGCTCAGGCCGCCGGTGCAGACCGCCGCCGAGTGGATGGATGACCATTACTACCTGCCGGTGGAGTCCTCCTATCAGGAGGGCCGCTGGAAGTCGCTGCCGTTCCAGGTGGCCATCATCAACGCGATGGCCAATGACGACATTCGAGAGGTCAATTTCGTCAAGTCGGCGCGGGTTGGTTACACCAAGATGCTGCTCGGTGTGGCCGCCTACCTGTTGGAGCACAAGAAGCGCAACGGACTGATCTGGCATCCCACTGATGGTGATGCTGAAAAGTTCGTCAAAAAGCACGTTGATCCCATGATCCGTGATGTCCCCAGACTAAAGGCGCTCGCGCCCTGGTATGGGAAGAAGCACAAAGACAACACGCTGGAGCTCAAGCGATTCGCCAACGGGCGAGGGTTAGAGATCCGGGGTGGTAAAGCGGCGGCAAACTACCGAGAAGCCTCTCCCGACTTCGGTATCTATGACGAGCTGGCCGCCTTCGATGCTGACATCGATCACGAGGGTTCGCCCACGTTCCTCGGTGACAAGCGGATGGAGGGCTCGACCCACCCCAAATCAATCCGTGGCTCTACCCCCAAGATCGCGGGGCAGTGCCAGATAGAGCGGGCGGCCAGCGAATCGCAGCACCTGATGCGTTATCACGTGAAGTGCCCACATTGCCATGCAGAGCAGTACCTCAAGTGGGGCGGCCCCGATGCCGAGTTCGGCATCAAGTGGGACGGTAACAACCACAACTCGGCGTTCTATCTGTGCGAGGCAAATGGCTGCGCCATTCGCCAGCATGAGATGGATTACGAGACGGTGGAACGCTGGATCTGCGAGCGCACCGGCATCTGGACGCGGGACTCCATCGACTGGTTCGACAGTGATGACCAACCGATCCCTCCTCCCGAGTCGGTGACCTTCCATATCTGGACGGCCTACAGCCCGCTGACGACATGGGTGCGGATTGTCTCTGACTTCCTCAAAGCGAAGGATGACCAGGGCAAGCTAAAGACCTTCGTCAACACCACGCTGGGCGAGACCTGGGAAGAGGAGACCGGTGAGAAACTGGAGTGGGAGGCGCTTGCCGCCCGCCGCGAGGTATGGCCGCACCCCGTCCCTGATGGGGTGCTCTATATCACTGTCGGGGCTGATACCCAGGATGACCGTTTCGAGTTCGAGATCACCGGCTGGGGCGTGGGGGAGGAGCATTGGGTGATCGACTACCAGCGCCTGTACGGCAACCTCGGGCACACCGAGATCTGGGATCGACTGCACGAGCAGTTCTCGCGCCAGTTTATCAAGGCCAACGGTGAGGTGATGGATATCGGCCTGGTGCTGATTGACTCGGGTGGTCACTACACCGATGAGGTCTATCAGTTCTGTCGCCGCAACCCGCGCAAATATATCCCTATCAAGGGGGCCACGGTGATGGGCAAACCCATCATCACCTTCCCGCGCAAGAAGAACCGGCAGGGCGTTTACCTGTCGGAGGTCGGCACCGACACCGCCAAGGACGTGATCTACGCCCGCCTGGCCGATGTGCCTGCATCGCTATCCGGGCCGCTGCCTGGTTACCGGCACCACCCTGTCGCCGAGTGGGCAGATGAACACTATTTCAAGGGGCTGACCTGTGAGCGAAAGCGGCTGGAGTTTATCAAGGGCCGCCGCGTCTATCGCTGGGTTAACCCATCCGGCGCCCGCAACGAGCCCACTGACTGCGCGGGTTACTCACTGGCCGCCGTGCGCCTTGGCGTCCAGCACAAAGGCTGGCGCCTGGTCGCCCGGCATCAGCCAACCACTATCAACCACGCCGAGCCGGTATCCCGCCCGCAGCCAAGACCCACGGCAGCAGGCAACAGCTGGCTCGGCACAAACTCAGGAGGCTGGCTGTGAAGCTGAGCGATATCGACAGCATGATCGAGCTGTACCTGCAGGCCGAGCGCGATGTGCTGGCCGGCAAGCAGGTAACGTTCCAGGGCCGCACTGTGACCTCTGAAAACCTCAACGAACTCCGCTCTGGTCGGCGGGAGTGGGAGCAGCGCCGCGCCAGCGTGGCCAACCCTGCCCGTCAGCCCTATGCCGCCGCGAGGTTTACATGAGAGCCATAGATAAGTTGGTCGGGTTTATCTCCCCCGGCTGGGCAGCCAACCGGATGCGCGACCGCTTGCGAATGATGGCCTACGAGGCGGCAATGCCGTCTAGAACCCATCAGGCCAAGCGGGAACGGCGTGGCGCCAACGTGGCCACCCAGCAATCGGCGATCAGCTTGCGCGAGCAGGCCAGAGCCCTGGACGAAAACCATGACATTGTGATCGGCCTTCTCGACAAGATGGAGGAGCGGATTGTCGGCGGCAAAGGCATCCAGATCGAGCCGCAGCCCCGCTCTGTCGATGGGCAGTTGCTGGATGACCTCGCCAAGGAGATCCGCCGGCGCTGGGCTGCCTGGTCGCTCAAACCGGAAACCACCGGCACCTACACCCGTCCCGCCATGGAGCGGCTGGCCTGTCGTACCTGGTTGCGCGATGGCGAGGTGTTTGGCCGCCGCCTGCTCGGCACCATCAAGGGCTATCAGCATCATTCTGACACCCCCTTTTCGGTGGAGGTGCTGGAACCTGACTTTGTGCCGTTCGAGATGAACAGCGTGGCGGATGGGGTCAGGCAGGGGATCAAGGTCGATGCCTGGCGCCGTCCGAAATCCTACTTTGTGATGTTCGATCACCCCGGCGAAATGCAGGGCTATCGCTACCGCACCAAGGAGGTTGAAGCCAGCGAGATGTATCACCTGGCCCTGCGCAAGCGGATCCATCAGCTGCGCGGCGTTACGCTGCTGCACGGTGTCATCACTCGCCTCGCTGACCTCAAGTCGGTGGAGGAGGCCGAGCGTGTGGCAGCTCGGATCAGTGCCTCGCTCGCCTTCTTCATCAAGAAGGAGCACCCGGAGGGATACCAGGCGCCACCAGATGGTTCGCCTGCGCAAGCGCAGAGAATGATCGACATCACGCCGGGCATGACCTTTGACGACCTGCGCCCCGGCGAAGATGTCGGGGTTATCCAGTCCAACCGGCCAAACACCGCTCTGAACATCTGGCGATCGGGTCAGCTGCGCTCATCCTGTGCTGGCACCCGCAGCCAGTATTCGAGCGTGGCCCGCGACTATGACGGCACCTATTCCGCCCAGCGCCAGGAGCTGGTTGAGGGGTGGGAAGGCTTTGCCGTGCTGCAGGATGAGTTTGTGGCCAACTGGTCGCGCCCTGTTTATCGGGATTGGTTGCTGGCCGAAACCCTGCGCAGCAAAGACCCGCTCAAGCCGCCTCCCGAGCTGGATATGAAAACCCTGTTCGATGCCATCTATCTGGCGCCAGTCATGCCCTGGATTGACCCGGAGCGCGAGGCCAACGGCTGGAGAGCTGTGATTCGTGGTAGTGCTGGCACGGTGACTGAGTGGATCCGGGCTCGCAACAGGAACCCTGACGAGGTGCGGGACCAGCGTCTTTCCGAACTGGAATGGGAGAAGCAAAACAACGTCATCACCGATTCCAACCCAGCCAATGATCCAGGAGCACAACCCAGTGAAAAAGCACCACCTGACGGCGGCGGTCCAGACCGCGCTGATGCCAGCGCGAGCGGAGGCCGCCAGCGACCAACCCGCCGCCGATAACCAGAGCCCCCGCAGCTGGTACACCATCAACGCCCTGGCCGCCTCAGAGCCCACGGTAGAGATCTACATCTATGACGTGATCGGCTACTGGGGTGTGTCGGCTCAACAATTCATCTCGGACTGCAAGGCCGCCGGGGTGTTTAGTGCCAAGCAAATCAATCTGCACATTCACAGCCCCGGCGGTGATGTGATGGACGGGTTTGCCATCTACAACACCCTGGCCCGCCTCACCTGCAAGATCGACATCTGGAACGATGGCCTGGCGGCCAGTATGGCCTCGGTCATTCTCTGCCTGCCCAATGCCACCGTGCATATGCCGAGCAATGCCTGGGTGATGATCCACAAGCCGTGGTCTGGCGCAGTCGGCAATGCGGACGACTTGCGAGATCTGGCCGATTGGCTGGATCGCAACGAGGCGCTGCTGCTCAACGCCTACGAGAATAAAACCGGCAAGCCCCGAGAGGAGCTGGCCGCGCTACTGTCGGCAGATACCTGGCTCGATGGCCTGCAGGCCAAAGAGATGGGGTTTGTCGATGTCCTGGAAGAGCCGATCTCGGCTGCCGCCTACGTGAACGAGAACAAGATGAAAGACTTTAACAACATTCCTACCCAGGCCCGAACCCTGTTCGGCGCCAAAGCGAACGCTGGCACAGCTGCTCCTGTACCGGCCAATCCCACCACGACCGCCGTTTTGCCTGGCCAACCCCAGCAGCCCGCTGGTGATGATGCTGTCGCTGCCTTCAAGCGACAGGAGCAGGCTCGCCGCAATGACATTCAGGATCTGTTTGCGCTGACCGGCGGCCGCTTCCCTGAGCTGATGGCCGAGTGCCTGGCTGATATGGATGTTTCTGCCGCAGCCGCGAAAGAGAAAATCAAGGCCGCGCTGGGCACCGGCGCCAGTGAAACCGGCCCGCTGGGTTCCACCGTGCATATCCACGCTGGCAACGGCAACCTGATCGGCGACTCTGTTCGCGCCTCCCTGATGGCCCGCTGTGGTCATGCAGAGAAAGAGCGTGACAACCGCTATGACGGTTTCAGCTTGCGCGAGCTGGCGCGGGCATCACTGGAAGGTCGCGGGGTATCCACCTCCGGCATGAGCCCGATGAACTATGTCGGCATGGCCTTCACCCACACCAGTTCCGACTTTGGCAAGATCCTGATGGATGTCTCCAACAAGTCAGTGCTGGAAGGTTGGGAATCCGCCAACGAGACCTTCGAGAAGTGGACGCGCAAGGGCACCTTGTCCGACTTCAAGGTGGCCCAGCGTGTCGGCTTGGGTGATATCGCCAGCCTGCGCAAAGTGCGCGAGGGTGCTGAGTACAAGCACATCACCCTGAACGACACCGGTGCCACCATCCAGCTGGCGACCTACGGCGAGCTGTTCTGCATCACCCGCCAGGCGATCATCAACGATGACCTCGACCTGCTGACCCGCATCCCGAAACTGATGGGGGCGGCGGCGCGTGGCACCATCGCAGATCTGGTCTATGCCGTGTTGACCCAGAACATCAAGATGCCGGACAACAAGGCGTTGTTCCACGCCGATCACCACAACCTGCTGAGCGGCGCAGACTCTGCCATGAGCATCAAGGCACTCTCTGCTGCCAAGGCGCTGATGCGCAGCCAGAAGGCGGCCGCAGAAGGTGGCAAGGGTCGCGCTCTCAACATCCGTCCGGGCTTTGTTCTGGTGCCGACCGAGCTGGAAGATACCGCGTTCCAGCTGATCAACAGCACTTCCGTCCCCGGCGCCGATGCCAACTCCGGCATTATCAACCCGCTCAAGGGCTTCGCCGAGGTGATCGGTGAGCCGCGCCTCTCCGATAGCGATGTGGCCCAGTGGTTCCTGGCTGCGCAGGGTGGCGACACGGTTGAGGTTGCCTATCTGGACGGCATGGATGCGCCCTGGATTGAGCAGCAGGAAGGCTTCACCGTTGACGGCGTGACCACCAAGGTTCGCATCGATGCGGGGGTTTCTGCTCTCGACTATCGCGGCCTGGTCAAGTCGAACGGCAAGTAATGGGAATGGCCCGCCATCTGGCGGGCCATCTTTTTGGCAAACAACAGGAATAACAACATGGCAAAGAATTTCGTTTGTGCCGGCACCCAGCTGGCATTTATCGCCCCGACCGGTGGCGTGGTTGCCGGCAAGCCTATCAAGATGGGCGCTCTGACCGTTGTCCCGCTGGAGACCGCTGCCGCTGGCGCCGAGTTTACCGGCGCCCTGTCCGGTGTCTGGTCTCTCCCCTGCGACACCGCGCTGACCACGGTTGGCACGGCTGTCAAATGGGATGGCGCCAAGCTGGTCGCGGACACCACCAAGGACGCGGACGACTTCGGCAAGCTGGTTAGCAGCGGCGCCAGCGGTTACGCCGACGCGCTGATCGTCCAGTAATGGTGACCGGCGCCCGCTGGCAGCGGGCTGTCAGTCGCCTCAACGTGGCCGTTGACCAGGCGATGGGCATCCCTGCCGTTGTCGCTGGGCAGCCGCTGACCGTGATCTATGACGAACAGCCAGATGCGTTTGCCCAGGTGGCGACAGTGCTGCGCGAGCTCGCGGTGAGCTGCCCGCCGCCAGGGGTGCGTTTCCGTAACGGTGACAAGGTAGAGGTGCCAAGCCTTGGCCTGGTTACTACCGTCAGAGAGGTCCCCTATATGAGAGCAGGTCAGCTGATCATTCCCATCAAGTGAGGCGGTATGGCCATCCAGAAAGACCTTGAAAAAGCCGTTGATAATCTTACTGCCATACATGCCAAGGTTGTTCCAAAGGCTAGTGCGCAAGCCGTTAACCGGATCAGTGTTCGTGCATCAGGTAGGGCAATAAGGATGACGGCAAAGGACGAGAGAGTGAAGGTTCCGGCCAAGTTGCTAAGGCCACGAGTGAAGATATTCAAGGCCACCCCACAGTCACCTAACTCAGTGATCAGGGTTCGCCGCCGCCCAATCCCCATGATCAAGCTCGGCCCTGCTCAGCAGAGGCTGACAAGGCGTGGGGGGACTTATCAGGCTGGCGACATGCAGGTTGGCCGCCATCGCGTATCCGGTGGTTTTGTTGCTGATGGTTCAAAGGGGTTCGGTGAGTATCGCCGCGGCGGTAAGTATTCTGACACGAAACTCAGGAGCTGGCAGATCCTGCGCCGTGTCGGCAAGGGGCGTCACGCCCTGGAAGTGATGCGGATCCCGCTGGTCACCCCGATCACCGAGCACTACGAGCGCGAGGCAAAAGCAGCGATGAGCCGTGACATGCCCCGCGAAATGCAGCAGGCGCTGCTGCGTCAGCTTCAACTGGCGATTAAATGAGGCTAGGATCCTGATCTCAACAGAAGGAGAGAGCATGATCATCCTGAAAATCGCCGTGGCCCTGCTGATGCTGGCGCTGATCGCGGCGGGCACCTATCAGGGCGGCTGGCTTGGCTTTGCCATCACGGTCGGCATGACGCTGGTACTCAACGGCATGTTCAACCGATGGGATGCCAGGCGGCAAACCTCAACCACCAAATAACCCGCTTCGGCGGGTTTTTTATTGGACTCACTATGACCAAACGAACCCTTATCCGGCAGGCGCTGGCCCATAAGGTTGTCGAACTGCTTGGCCGCAATCCTAGCCCATCCCCTGGGGTGGTTTTTGCCAACCGGCCATTCTCGATTGACCAGGAAGATCTGCCGGTGGCCTTCTGCTACCTGATGGAGGGCGCCCCCTCCGAGTATGCGCTTGACATGCCAGGCGACAGCGCCCAGCTGATGGTGTCGCTCTATGTGATGGAGAGCAACCAGGCCGATGCCGAGCTCGATGTGCTGGCAGAGAATCTCGACCCACTGGCCGGCGCCAACCTGAACGGCCTGCTTAATGAGGGGCTGGAGCTGGCCAACTGGAGCTATGGCCTGGACGAACAGGGCACCGGGCTGTCCAGCCTGACCCTGACCTTTAACGCAAGTTGGAGTGATAACTGATGACCGATACCAATAAAACCGTCAAGGGCGCTGGCACCGAGCTCTATATGGCC
This sequence comes from Aeromonas sp. Prich7-2, assembly GCF_017939255.1. Classification (NCBI taxonomy): domain Bacteria; kingdom Pseudomonadati; phylum Pseudomonadota; class Gammaproteobacteria; order Aeromonadales; family Aeromonadaceae; genus Aeromonas; species Aeromonas sp. Prich7-2. The sequence goes on along the minus strand of NZ_JAGKRI010000025.1, from coordinate 8,091 downwards.
AAAGTGCCGGGGCCGACCAAGCCTAGCATCGCCACCGCTGATTCAGTGGTGCGGCTGGCGGATATCAAAGAGCTGACCCCACCGGATATGTCGGTCGAGACAACTGAAGAGAATTATCTCGATGCGGCCAACCCGGACTGGAAAGAGAAAACCCCTGGCCAGAAAGATGCGGGCCAGCTGGGCTTCACCCTGGCATGGAAACCGGATGACGCCGCCCAGAAAACCCTGGTCACTGAATTGGGCGGCGAACTGCGCTGGTTCCTGATCAAGTACCCGAACGGCAAGGTGGATGGCTTCTACGGCTTTATCTCCAGCATCGGCAAGCCGATCGCTATCAAGGAGACCATCACCCGCACCGTGAAGGTGGATCTCTCCGGCAAGCCGTCTCTGGCCGAAGAGGATGCGGCATGAGTGCCCTGGTTGCCCGCCGCACGCTGACACTCTCCAGCAAGGTTGGCTCTGAAAAGGTCGAGCTGCAGCAGCTCAACGGCCTGCAGCTGTTTGACTATCAGGCGGCGCTGCTCTCCGTTGACTGGCCGAAGGTGGACGAGCAAGCCAGTCAGCGCACTCAGCAGAAAACCCTGCTGGCCATTCACCGCATCACCTACGAGCTGAATTTGCTGCTGGCCGCGATGGGGCTGCACCACAAGCACCCCGAGCTCGATATCGAGCAGATGAAAGCCTGGGTGCTGGCCCATTACCCAGATTCGGCCCATGTGCTGCGCATGGCGATGGCAGTCAAGGAGATCAGCGGGCTGGCCAGCCTCGCCAAAGCGGATGCCGAAGATGCGGAAAAGCCGGAGACGGTTGACCCAAAAAAAGGTTAGAGGGGGAGCGCCAGCGGGTCATGATGATGGCCCGCCAGTGTCGCCGCCTGGACTGGCGGCGGATGCTGAGCGAGATCAGCAGCACCGAGTATATCGAGTGGTGCGGCCACTTCGCCGAATACCCGTTCGATTACCTGCTCGGCCAGTATGAAATGGGGCAGATCTGCTACACCAACCTGCTGCCGCACATTGGCGCAGAGAACTGCCCAGCCCCCTCTGATTTTTACTACAACCGCCCTGAACGACCAGAGCAGAGCTGTGACGATGTGGCTGCGCTCGCCGCCACTATCCCCGGTGTGGAGTCTTTTACATGACGACTGATGTCGCTGATCTAAGAGTGCTGCTCAGTGCTGACCCAAGCAAGCTGAATGCGGATGTTCGCTCAGCTATCGGGGTACTGAAAAGCTACGCGCAAGATGCAAAAAACGCCGAGGATGCCACGTTTGGTTTTGGTCGTTCATTCAACGATACCGCCGATCTGTTATCTGAAAAATCTGTCGCTATCGTGCAGGGATTCAGTGTGGTGCAAGGTGCCGTACTCGGTCTGACTGGTACGGCTGTGGGTCTTGCTGCCTCGGTTAGCTCGCTGGCTCAGCAGGGCCGAGAGATGGAGCAGATGGCCCTGAAAGCTGGCGTGTCTGTGGAGGTGATGCAGGAGCTGACATACGCGACAGAGCAATACAACGTTAGCGGCGATCAGCTGTCAGACATGCTCAAAGACGTACAGGATAAGCTCGGCGACTTCTCGGCTACTGGCGGCGGCGAGTTCAAGGACTGGATGGATAACATAGCCCCAAAAGTCGGGTTAACCATCGAGAAACTACAACAAATGGCTGGCCCGGATGCGCTTGTTGCAATTCAAAATGCGATGGATGCAACAAATGTTTCCGCCGCCGAGCAAGTTTTTTATCTGGAGTCGATTGCCAATGATGTCTCTGTTTTGCAGCCGCTCCTGCAGAACCATGGGGCAGAGCTACAGAGGTTAACCAGCCACTATAGAAGCCTAAATGTGGCGCTGTCAGAGACCGATATCAGCCAGCTAAAAGAGCTGGATCAGAAGCTAAAGGACATCAGCCTGCGCCTGCAGAGCTCGTTTGCCCAGGGGGTGCTCGGTGCTTCCGAGCAAATCGACTGGCTAACCGAAAAGCTCGGCTATGCCGTGAGCTACTGGGGAACCCTGTTTGATAGTTGGGCGGATAACCCCCGCACAATAGACGGCATGAGTCGCCGCCTCGGCAACCTGCGCGAGGAGCTTAAAGATCTGGACGACCAGATCAAAGAGACCTCCAGGCAAAAGGAGTTCGGCGGGGTTGGCCTGCTCGATGCCATTCTTGGCGACACGGCAGGCCGCTCAGCCTTGCCTGAGCTCCAGCAACGCCGCGCCGAGATTGAGGCCGAGATCGGCCGCATTCAGGATGCATATGGTAAGAAGCGATTTGGAATTGGTGAGCAGCCGGAGTACCAGCCGCCCGAGCCGGTCAGCTCCCGCGATACCAGCTCTGATACCCAGAAGCTGTTGGATCAGGGGGAGAAGCGGCTCGCCACCCTCGATATGCAGTACGCCAACGAGCTCGAAAAGTTGCGGCTGGCCCATGAGGATCGGCTGACCGAGATCGACAAACTGCAACTGAGTGAGGCCGAGCTGCGGCGCCGCGGCTATGAGAGCCTGAGTGAGCTGCGAGAGGAGTACCGCCAGAAGGAGGCGGATCACTTCGCCGAGCAGCAAGCTGACTACATGGCCAAGCGTGAAGAGGCGATGGCCAAGGAGCTGGAGGCAGACCAGCGCAAGCAGGAGCAGCTTGCCGAGCAGGAGCGCCAGCGGGTTGAGCAGCAGAAGAACATGCAGCAGCAAGCCGCCCGCGACATGCTCAGCTTTACCAGCCAGACCATCGGTCTGACCACCGACATGCTGTCACAGTCAGGCAAGGAGCAAACCGGGGTAATGAAGGCGCTGCTGGCCGCCCAGAAGCTGATGGCGATCCCATCCATCATTATCGCCGGTCAGCAAGCAGCCGCCGGTGCTGAGGCGTTTGCCGCCATGACCGGCGGCCTGATAGGCGCTGCAGCTGCTCGCGCCATGATAGAAGCTCAGACGGCGATATCCATTGGTTTGGTTGTAGGCACCTCGATTGCCGGTATGGCCCACTCAGGGATTGAGGAGATCCCGAGCGAGGGCACCTGGCTGCTCGACAAGGGTGAGCGGGTTTACACCAACAAATCAGCCCAGCGCATCGACCAGATGTATGACCAGCTGATGAGTGGCGGCGGTGGCGCTGCTGCCGCTGGTGCTGTGTTCGAGCAGCACCTGCACTTTAGTTCCGATATGACCGACGATGACCGCAATGCGGTTATAACCTCCGCCGCAAAGCAGGGATACCAGATGATGATTGAGGACTTTGGCAGTTATGGCAAGGGTCGAAAAATGTTGGGGGTTTAATGGAAACTTACGACTGGCCAGCCGAGTTCCGGGTGCGCGAGAACACCCTGGCGCTGCAAACCAACCACCGCATATTTGAAAACCCTTGGGGCGGTAGCGAACAGGTCGCCAGCACCCCTGGCAGCAAATGGCTGATGGAGCTGACCATGGGCCGGATGGAGGGAGACGTTGCTCGCCGCTTTGAGGCGTTTATCGCCCAGCTGGACGGCCCATCCAGCCGGGTGCGGATGTGGGACTTTGCCCATCCGATCCAGCCGGTGCATGGCGCCCCCATCGTCAGTGAGGGGCTGACCATGCGCACCAGCTTTACCAGCCGTGGCTGGACACCATCCACCCTGGTGCTGCGCCGTGGCGACTGGATCCAGATCGGTGACGAGCTAAAGCGGGTGGTGGCGGATGTGCAATCCGATCTCTCCGGCGCTGCCACGGTGCGTGTTGCGCCGATGCTGCGCAACAACTATCCCAGCGGAACCCCTCTGATGGTTGCCCGCCCGATGGGGGTGTTTCGCCTGGATGGTGCTGGGGCTGGCAAGTCCCGCCGGTTGAACGCCAGGGTGCGTGACCTTGGCACCATCAAGTTTGTGGAGAGCTTCTATCCATGATTGTCGGACTTGATCCCGATGTGATGGCCGCCCTTAACCAGCCCCATGTGTCGGCGCTCTACGCGCTCAAGCTGGATCTGGTGAGCGGCATCAGCCGCATTCACTCAGGGCTCGGAGAGCTGGTGATCGGCGGCGAGACCTATTACGGCGTGGGCTCGATGGGGGCAGTCAGCCCCCAGAAAGAGCAGCTGTCCACCTCGCCAACCAAGCTGAATGTCAGCCTGTCTGGGCTCGATGACAGCATGCTGGCCGAGGTGATGCGCGAGCGCATCGTTGACCGGATGGCCTGGCTCTATCTGGTGGTGATCGGCCCTGCCGAGGTGCCGCTCAAAGCCTGCCTGCAATTCAAGGGCCGCATCGCCCAGACCCCCATCAAAGCGGGCAAGACCAACACCATTCAGCTCACTATCTCCAATATCTTCGAGGATTGGCAGAAGGGGCTGAACATGCGCAACACCGATGAGAGTCACCGCCGGTTGTACCCCAATGACCGTTTCTTTCGCTACCAGAACGAGATGGCAGACCGCTCTATCTTCTGGGGCAGCAAAAAAGACGCCCCCGGCTTTGTTTATAAGGACTGACCATGCGCCATCCAGATTGGCAAATCCGCATTATCCAGACCATTCAGGCCGCCAGTGAGCGGCCTTTTTGTTGGGGTGAAAATGATTGCTGTCTGTTTGTGGCGGATGTCTGTCTGGCTGCCTGTGACAAAGACCCTGCGGCCGCCTATCGCGGGCGCTATAGCACCGAGATCGGCGCCAAGCGGGTGCTTGCAAAAACCCACGGCGATATCCCGGCCGCCCTAGATGCGCTGTTTGCGCGGATCCCGGTGGCGATGGCCCAGCGCGGTGATGCTCTGGTGTTTGACGGCCCGCAGGGCCAGACCGCCGCCGTGATGTGGGCCGGTCAGGTATGGGCCATGACCGAGCAGGGCGCCCGCCCCATTCCTGACGCTGTTCCCCTGTTTGCCTGGAGAGTCGAGTAATGCCTGCTGCTGCTATCCCTGTCATTGCTGGTGTTGCCGCTGGTGCCGCATCAACCCTGGTTGTTACCACTGCAACGGCCATCGCCATCGGCTCAGCAGTGATGAGCGCCACCATGATGCTCACCATGAAAAAGCCCAGCCTCGGTGACTACACCAGCGCCAGCGAACGCAGCCAGGTATTGCGGGCCGCTGCCAGTGACAAGAGCTGCGTCTATGGTCGGGTGATCTCCTCCGGCTTGATGAGCTTTGCCGCCGAGGAACCCGGCGAGCAGGACGAAGGCGAATGGCTGCACCTTGCCCTGGTACTGTCTGGCACCAAGCTGACCCGCATCGGCGACCTCTGGCTCGGCGATGATCTGGTCGGCACCTATGGCGATCTGGTCAGCTGGGAGCTGCATGCCGACCGCCAGACCTGTGACCCCTATATGCTGGAGAAGTGCGCCGACTGGAAGGAGGACATGATCGGCCAGGGCATCACCTGGTTGCGCCTCTCGCTCAAGTTTGACGCCGAGAAGTTCCCCGCCGGTCTGCCCAATATCAAGGTCGAAAAATTCGGCAAGGAGGTCTGGGATCCCCGCGATAACAAGTGGAAATGGAGCGACAACCCCGCCCTGGTGATCCTCGATTACTACCGCAGCTGGTTGCAGGTGCCCGATGACGAGATCCGCATCGAGGAGTTTATCGTTGCCGCCAATATCTGTGACGAGATAGTCACGGTCGCCGATGGCAAGGTGGAGCCGCGTTATACCATCAACGCCGAGTTCGATCTGACCGAGCCTCGCGCCAAGGTGCTGGAAGCCATGCACATGGCCTGCTGCGGTCAGCCGACCTATATCGGCGGCCGGTTCGGCATTCTGGCCGGGGCCTACTATGGCCCCGCCAGTGACGAGCTGCGCCCTCATCAGCTGATCGGCGATCTGGAGCTGCTGCCAGAGCCATCGAGCAGTGACAAGATCAACCAGGTGGCAGGCACCTTCGTTGACCCGATCACCTTTAAAAAAACCGACTTCCCTGCGGTTATCGTGCCGCAGTGGGTGGAAGAGGATGGTGGCCAGCCGCTGTTGGAAGATCTCGACCTGCGCTTTGTCACCAGCGAGCACCAGGCCCAGCGCATCGCCAACATCATCCTGCGCCAGCGCCGCGCCGCCCGCACCATCACCTGCTCGGTCAACCTCTCTGGCTGGCGCTATCGCCCCGGCCAGACCATCCGGTTTTATCTGCCTGCCTTTGGCATCAATGGCCCCGAGTTTCGCGTCACCGATTGGGCATTCAGCCTGAACGGCGGGGTAGATCTCACCCTGCGCGAGGATTCACCGCTGTTCTGGGCCGATGCCATCGGCAAGCCGATGGAGCGCCCGGAGATCACCGAGTTGCCATCGGGCGGCGTCGCCATGCCCGATCAGCTGCGCTATGAAGTGGAGCAAGTCGGTGAGGTGATCCAGGGGGTGCTGTCCTGGCGCAACGTCGGCACCATCGCCTACAACCAGGTGATCATCCAGCGCCTCGACCCGGACCAGCCCCCGCAAGTCGTGCTGACGGCCCAGGTGCCCGGGCAGTCGTGCCGGGTGAATGGTCTGGCCGCCGGCAACTATGTGGGCCAGGTGCGGGCGATTGCCATGACCGGCGCCCCATCGCCGGTGGCGTCGGTGTCCTTCACCATCGCCGTACCGGCCATCCCCGTGGGGGTGGAGGTCGAGGCGGGCAACTGGTCGCTGGCGTTCCGTCCGGTGTTCACCGGCGGCCAGTCCTACGGCACCCTGTGCGAATGGTGGTGGAGCAAGGTGCAACTGCCCCTGGCCGAGGTGCAGGCCAAGGCCACCCAGGCGGGCCTGGGCGCGTACATGACGTTCCAGGGCTTGCAGCCTGACACCACCTATTACGTGTGGCTGCGTGCCGTCAACGCCTACGGCAAATCCGGCCTGTTCGCCGCCAGCGGGAAAACCACCTACGACGCCGCCTCCATTCTCGACATCTTGGATGGGGAGATCGGTGGCGAACACCTGCGTGAGGAGCTGCGCCAGCCCATCGAGCAGATCGCGGACATCGTTGACCAGGCGATCCCAGACATCATTGGAAAACTGGAGCTGGTCGAGCGCGAGTTCACCGATTTGAGCGAGACGGTCGCGCCGATTGCCGAGCGAGTGCCGGTGATCGATCGGGAGTTGACTGGGCTGGGGTCTGCCCTGGCCGCGCTCGATGAGCGGGCGACACAGACCGAAAGCCTGCTGCGCGACGAGCAAGACAGCCTGGGACAGATGGGGATCGGCACAGTCCTGCAGCAAGACAAGCTGCACGGCAAGATTGACCGTGTACAGAGTGAAATGGGCGATCTTCGCGATGCCATTTTCACGGTTAATCCCGGCACCGGCGAGATTGAAATGGATGCGGTGCGGGCGCTGCGCGACGAGACCCAGGCCAGTTTTACCGAGGTCAACCAGAAACTGGACGCCGCCACCGGCACCTTGGCCACCAAGGCCGATCATGCAGTGGTGGATGCCCAGGGCGAACGGCTGACCGAGGCCGAGCAGGTGCTGGATGGCATCAATGCCAAGATCACCCAGACGGTCACCAAATCGGAGTTCACCAGCGAACAGCAGCGCCTGACCGAGGTCAGCAGCTCCCTGGATGCCGCCCTGGGGCAGATCCAGCAGAAGGCCGCCCAGTCCACCGTGACCGAGCAGGGCGAACGGCTCGCGGCGGCAGAGCAACGGATCACCGTCAACAGCGATGCCCAGTCGGCCCTAGCCGAGCGAGTGTCGGGCCTCAAGGCCGAGCTGGAGGGGGGCGACCAGACCCTGCTGGCCAACATCACCGAAGTGGCGCGGGTCAGTACCGAGGCTGACCAGGTGCTGGCTGAGCGGGTCAGCGGGGTCGAGGTGCGTACCGACACCGCCGAGGGCGCGATCCGGGCGCTGGAGGAGATTGTCGAGAATGACGGCGGGATCACCGCTGGCCGCTTTGACGAGATCACCGCCACCCTGGACCTGACGGCCAAGGCTGCTGACCAAGCCGCCGAGGCCGCCATTGCCAACGCCCTCGCGGGCGATAAGGGGGAGCAGCGTCACCGCCAGGCCGAGGCATCCATTCGCCGTGACCAGGAGGCGCAGGCGAATGAACACCAGGCACTGGCCCGAGAGGTGACCCAGTTCCGGGCAGAGTTCGCTGGCGAAGCGGCTGCTACCGCTGCCGAGCTGACGGAGGTGAGGGAAGTGATCGCCGGGGTGGAGCAGTCGACCGCCC